>JAFYBQ010000033.1 GCA_017540085.1 Synergistaceae bacterium
CATAAATCGTCTTGAGTTTTGACCCCTACGAGCATGGCATCGAGCAAGTCGTTGCTAATCTTGAGTTTTTCCTGTCTAGCTTCTTCCATTATGCTTACCTCCTGTGTATTTTCCTCTTACACAGTTCATTGTACAGTCTCGTTTCAGGTGTGAAAGAATGTGAAGAATCCAGGCATAATTAGCGTTGCTTTCGGGCGGGAGTCCGTAGTCAGTCCAGCGTGAGTCATGCTGAAGGTTTGAGTTGTACCAGTTTTTGAGGTTGAAGGGAGGATTTGCCATGATGTAATCGAAATATACGCCCCTGTGAATGTCGTGGGTGAATGAGGAGTCGGCCTTGTCGCCAAGATTGTGGCTTATTCCGCGCAGGGCAAGATTCATTTTCGCGAGCCTGAATGTTGCGGGTTCTTTCTCCTGCCCGTAAATGTTGATGTGAGTCAGGTCGCCTAATTTCGCCTTTACGAGTTCCGCGCTCTGAATGAACATTCCGCCGGAGCCGCAGCAGGGATCGTACAGTGTTCCGTCAAACGGTCTAATCATTGACGCGATGAGCTGCACAACATCATGAGGGGTATAAAATTCTCCTTCTTCTTTTGTGGCGTTGACTGCAAACTCTTTGAGGAAGTATTCATACACCCGGCCGATTAAGTCTTTTTCCTCGCCGAAAGTTTTGTGTGAAATTTTGCTGACCTCATCGACAATTTTCTTGATGTCATTCGGGAGGAGTCCTCTTGTGCTGAATGTGCCTTCCACGAAACAGCCTTTGAGTATGGGACTGCTTTCACCGATTAATCGCAGTGCGTTGTCTAGTGCTTTGTTGAGACTTGTTGCGGGAGTGTTGATGATCTCATTCCACCGCGAGCCGGGCGGAAGGTTATATGTTCCGTCCGTGAATGTCGGATCATCGTCAAAGAATGCCGCGTGAATTTCCGGGTCATCGGGATTGAGTCCCTCATCAATTAATTTCTGACGTAAAACTTTCTTTCCTTCCTCGAATTTTTCGCCCATGAAGCGCAGAAATATCAATGTCAGCATCATGTCTCTTTTCTCGAAAAATGAGCCGGAGTTGCGAGCCTGCCTGAGAATATCGCGGCATTTGAACAATATCGCGTCAAGGTTGAGGGATGATTCTTCCTGATTCTTTTTGGCCATTGAGACGGCTCCTTACTGTGTGGGATTTTTTGAGTATATCACACGGCTGACATGTCTTTTGACTTTGGCGGACAGCTCCCGCAGGCTATGGCTGTCTCGTTCCTGTAGTAAACATATTAATCATTCTCAGGAGAAAACTCTCACGGAATTTTATCGCCTTCACCGGGCACATTTCGTGGCAGCAGTAACAGCGAATGCATTTCCCGTAGTCGAAATACAGCCGCTTGTTGTCGTGCCTCAATGCGTCAGCCGGGCAAATTTCAGCACACCGCCCGCAGCCTATGCACTTTTCCGGGATATGCACGGGCTTTGAGGTTATCAGCCTGTCAATGAACGGTATACGGGGAAGGAGTCTCATTGAGCGCGTCTTGGGAATCGTTACGCCGGGAAAAACATGCTCCGGGGAAATGTCGCCCTCAATATCTGACGGGTTCAGCTCACACTGCGGAATATTGCGGGCTTTTGCGGCCATGTAGAGCGGGTAATCCTCAAGATTTCCGCCCAGCATTTTGCACAGCGTGAAGTCCATCGTCAGAGCGTCAATACACGCGCCTATTATCCCGAAATTGTACGGGTCTCCCGATGTCGGGCCGTCTCCGTCCATGCCTATAACGCCGTCAAGAATCGTGAAGGCAGGCTTTATCCCAAGATATATATCAAGAAGGAGGGACGCAAATTTTTCCCGTTTTAGTCCGACGTTGTAATGCCATCCTGCTTTGAGCCGTCCGGGAACGCAGCCGAAAAGATTCTTGACTCCCATCGTCAGATACATCTGCCCGTGTGTCTTGAGCTTGGCGAGGTTGATTACCTTGTCGGCCTCAAGAACATAGCGGCTCACCTGAATATGCCGATATTCCGCGCTGTCATTCGCTGGAAGGTCTGCGGGGTCAGTCAGCTCGCGGCACTCAATCCCTAATTCCCGCGCTATATTCATGAACCCGGCTTTTTCTGCGGCACCTCTGAAGCTGTCGATTCCGGGACTGTCGGCAATGAACGGAGTCCCACCCGCCTCAATCACAATTTTTGCGACTGAGCGCACTATTGCCGGGTCTGTTGAGACTCTCCGCTCAGGGTCATGGCCGGAGACAAGATTCACCTTCAGGAGGACTCTGTCTCCCTTGCTGACGAAATTCCTGACCCCGCCGAAATGCTCAAAGGCTCTCAGAATTGCAGAGTCGATTCCTTCCTGGCTGTAATCTTCCTGACGTATGAATAATACTTTTCCCATCTCTTAACCTTTCAGCCATTCCCGAATTTTTTCGCCGTTGATTGTGTTGGCCTTTATTCCGTCATGGACAGTTGCGCCGGGGCAAAGCTCCCTGATTTTCGCGGTTGCTTTGGCGCAGGAGCTTCCTCCGCTCGTGCAGAAGGGGTAAATTTCCTTGCCGCTGAAGTCGTACTGCTCAATCCACGACACGACAGCCATCGGGCATGTGAAGAACCACACAGGGAAACCGATTATTATGCGGTCATATGATGAGAAGTCCTCTATCTTAGGGCTTGTGATTTCGGGCTTCTCGTTGTGCTTGAACTCTTTGCGCGATTCAAGAATAGTCATGATGTAAGTTGAGGGATATTTTTTCGCGGTCGTAATTTCGTGAAGTGGTGATGAAATTTCGCGGGCTATCGTCTCGGCGATTGCTTTAGTGTGTCCGCTCTTGCTGAAGAATGCGACTAACGTTTTCGGCATTGAATGCTCACTCCGTTTTTGTTTTGTTATTATACACTATGCTACAATCTCGAAAATTTATATCACTAAAGGAGAAAATCATGAGGAAAATATTTGCGGTTCTTCTCGTTCTAACTGTATGTCTCAATGCTCCCGGCACGGCGGAGTCTTTCACAAAAACAGAGTCGGGAGATATTTTTCTTCCCCGTGTAATGACTGAAGGGCAGAGCAGGAATTTCCGGGACGCTTTCAGGATATTGTTCTGCGGTGAGCTTATACTTCTTGAAGATCAGGTGAAGCGCGGACATTTCGATGACATGTTCGAGTACACGCGGAAATATATTGAGACTGCGGATTTCGCGTTAGGAGTCTTTCAGGGGCCTATGGCGGGCAAAGAGGCAGGATATTCCCGGAGCAATCTCACGGACGAAAAGAAGCTGTCTGTGAATTTCCCGGACTCTTTCGGGGAGGCTGTGAAACGTGCGGGCTTTGACCTCGTTACGGAAGCGCATAATCACCTTCTCGACAAGGGGAAAGCCGGCGTAATTCGGACTCTCGCCACGATGGACAGAATCGGCCTTATTCACACGGGGGCTTACAGGTCGCCGGAGGAAAAAGAGTCGTCATCCGTAACGCTAATCAAGAAAGACGGAATCAAGCTCGCTTTCCTGTCATACACATACGGCTGTAATGACCGCACCGAAGAAGATATGCTTTTCTCGGAGGACATAAATTTTCTGACATCGGTTATAGTCCCGCCGTCAAGCAAAAATTTTGAGGCCGTCAAAGAAAGAGTGAGGAAAGATTTTGACCGCGCCAAAAACTTGAATCCCGATCTAATTATCGTGCTGCCTCACATGGGCGAGCAGCTGAGGAGTGAGCCGGACGAGTTCCAGCGGACATGGGCAAAAATTTTCGCGGAGTTCGGAGCTGATATAATTCTCGGAAGCCATCCTTTTCAGGTTCAGACGATAGACTTCTCAGAATTTGGCGGAAGAAAAGCATTCACGCTTTACGCTCCCGGGTGTTATGCTGACATCTACACAAAGCAGGATGTTGACGTAAATATTCTCGCTGAAGTCTATATTGACCGCAACACAAAGAAGGTTATCGGGGGCAGTGTCATTCCCATGTGGATATTCTCGTACATGGACGGAAATTATCGGCCTGTTCCGCTGAGTGTCATTGCTGACGGGATACTCTCATCGCGTCTCACAATGTACGATTTTGAACGGGCTGATGAAGCCAACAGGATAATCACATCGAGGATTTTCGGACATGCTTTTGATTTCGGCATAGTGAGGGAGAAATATTATTTTGACGAGCGCGGCTATATCCGGGAAAAAGCCCGGCAGATCGAGGCAGATGTGAGCGGTTCAAGATTCATGAGGGTGATTAATTCCTGCGGGTCTGTGTGCTTTGTCGGCGACTCTGTAACGCAGGGTACACTTAACGGCGGCTATCCGTATTATGAGCCGCTAGAGAGCCGGATAAAAGCGGAGATTCATAACGTCTCATACGGAGGGGCGACAGTGAAGACTCTCATTGAACACGCAGACGAAATCACAGCGGCAAATTCCGGGCTTTACGTTATCGCAATCGGGGCGAATGATATTAGCTTCAGGGACGCTAATACGTGCGCTATGACCCCGGAGGAATATATTTCGCGCCTTCAGTCCCTCGAAAACATCATCAGGGGAAAACGCAGTGATGCAAAATTCGCGTATATTGCCCCGTGGTGGTCGGACGATGATTATTACCGCACCCATCTGACATATGAAGACAAGCTCGCGCTGAATGAGGCATATTCTCAGGCTCTCAAGAATCACTGCAGGCGTGAAGGCCATGAATATTTTGACGTGAACGGATATATATCGTCAAAAGTCCTCGCGTCATTGTCCGGGTATTATCTCGATGACCATATACACCCAAATTCACGGCGCGGAATATATTTGTACTCTGAGGCACTGACTCTCTGCGAGTAATATTTTCCCCCTCTGCTATAATCCACGAAACAAAATCCACACGCAAAGGAGAAAATCATAATGTCATTCCCAAGTGATATAGAGATCGCGCAGTCAGTAACACCGAAAAATATTATTGATGTCGCGTCAAGTATAGGAATTTCGGAAGATGAGTTAGAGCTTTACGGACGGTACAAAGCAAAAGTATCACCCTCCGTAATGAAGAGATTAGCGGGCAGGCGGGACGGGAAATTAATCCTCGTTACGGCCATAACTCCCACACCTGCGGGCGAGGGCAAGACTACAACAACTGTAGGACTCACTGACGGCCTGCGGAAAATCGGCAAAAACGCAATGGCGGCATTACGTGAGCCATCATTAGGGCCTAGCTTCGGACTCAAAGGCGGCGCGGCAGGGGGCGGCTATGCTCAGGTTATCCCGATGGAGGACATCAACCTACATTTCACGGGAGACCTTCACGCGATTACGACAGCGCACAATCTCTGCGCGGCCATGCTCGACAATCACATTCAGCAGGGAAACGAGCTGAACATTGACCCGCGGAGAGTCGTTTTCCGCAGAGTAATGGATCTCAACGAGAGGGCATTACGGAATATCGTTATCGGTCTCGGCGGAAAAGCTCACGGAGTCCCGCGTGAGTCAGGATTCGACATCACAGTAGCTTCTGAGGTCATGGCGATTCTTTGCCTGTCGTCTGACTTGATGGACTTGAAGGCCAGACTCGGCAGGATGGTTCTTGCGTACACGTATGACGGGAAGCCCGTAACAGCCTCCGACATAGGCGCGGCAGGGTCAATGGCTGTCTTGCTGAAGGACGCAATAAAGCCGAATCTCGTTCAGACGCTTGAAGGCAGTCCCGTATTCATTCACGGCGGGCCATTCGCGAACATCGCGCACGGGTGCAACAGCATTCAGGCAACGAGGCTCGGACTGAAATGCGCGGATTATCTCGTTACTGAGGCGGGGTTCGGTGCTGACTTGGGCGCGGAAAAGTTTCTTGACATAAAATGCCGTGTCGCCGGGCTGAAGCCGGACGCGGTTGTAGTTGTTGCGACTGTAAGAGCGTTGAAGATGCACGGAGGACGGAAGAAGACCGAGCTTAACACAGAGGACTTGCCCGCGCTTGAGGCAGGTATTCCCAATCTCATGAAGCACATCGAGAACATACAGAAATACGGCCTCCCTGTTGTTGTCGCGATAAACAGATTCCCGAACGACACGGAAGCGGAATTATCACTTGTTGCGGAAAAATGCCGGGAGCTTGGCGCGTCATTCGCACTGTCTGAGGTGTGGAGCAAAGGCGGTGAGGGTGGCACAGAATTAGCGCGGAAAGTTGTCGAGGCCTGCGAGAAGCCGTCATCATTCCGATTCATTTACGACACGGCCATGACTCCCAAAGAGAAAATGAATGCGATTGCCCGCGAGATTTACGGCGCGGACGGCGTAGACTTCACAGCACAGGCGGAGAAAGATTTAGCGCAGATTCACGAACTCGGCAAGGATGATTTACTTGTCTGCATGGCGAAAACTCAGTACTCATTATCCGATGACCCCGCGAAAATCGGACGGCCTTCAGGATTCCGCATTACTGTCCGTGAAGTGAGATTGTCTGCGGGGGCGGGCTTCCTTGTGGCTGTTACGGGTGAGATTATGACGATGCCGGGCCTGCCGAAAAAGCCTGCCGCGCTGAATATTGATGTCGATTCTGACGGAAAGATTACGGGGCTGTTCTAATGGCTGACGAGTTAATGAGCAAATCATGCGCTGAGTTCACAAAACTTTTAGGCGCAAAAGTATCAATGCCCGGAGGCGGTGCCGCGTCTGCTCTTGTGGGTGCGCTGGGTGCGGCATTGTGCGAGATGGCCGCAAATTTCACGGTCGGCAACAAAAGATATTATGACGTTGAGCCGGAAATGAAAGAAATCGTGAAGAAAGCCGAGAAGCTCCGGGTGCGTTTTCTTGAGCTTTCTGACGAGGACGCAAAAGCCTTCCCGGAACTTTCAGCGGCGTGGAGGCTCCCGAAAGATTATCCCAACAGAAAAGAAATCTTCACACGCGCTTCACTCAATGCCTGCAAAGCTCCATTTGAGATGGTAAAGTGCTGCTGCGAGGCTATAGACCTTCTTGCGGTCGTCATGGAAAAAGGGAACATAATGCTGATTTCTGATGTCGGGTGCGGGGTGTCATTGTGCGAGGCCGCTATGAGTTCGTCAGCAATGAATGTATACATCAACACAGGTAGCCTCAAAGACTGCCCGGAAGCGCGAGAAATGGAGTCGCAGATTGACTCGCTCATGGCCGAATACCTGCCCAAAATCGATGACATCTCCGGCAAAGTTACAATTATCGTCAGGAGGGTTTAGCGCATGGCAGAATTGCTGAAAGGAGTCCCGGCCGCAACGAAAATCACAGAGGAATTATCCGCCCGCTGTGAAAAGTTAAAGGCACGGGGAATCATTCCGACGCTCGCGATGTTACGAGTCGGAGAAAAGCCCGGCGATTTATCCTACGAGTCTGGCGCGGAAAAACGATGTGCAAAAATCGGAATCACCGTCAAGAAAATCATCCTCCCGGATTCAGCGTCAAAAGGTGAAATTCTCGGCCATGTCAGCGAAATCAATAATGACGACTCTATTCACGGCCTGCTGATGTTCCGTCCTCTTGACGACAAAGACATAGAATCTTCAGCGCGTGAAATTCTTTCTCCGTCAAAAGATGTTGACTGCATGACAGATGAATCACTCGCGGGAGTCTTCACGGGTGCGAATGTGGGCTACCCTCCCTGCACGGCGCAGGCATGTATTGAGCTTCTCGGCTATTACGGGATTGACATTGCCGGGAAAAATGTTGCTGTTATCGGGCGGAGTCTCGTAATTGGCCGCCCCGTGTCAATGCTCCTGATGAGCCGGAACGCAACCGTAACAATCTGCCACTCAAAGACACGTAATCTTCCCGCACTCTGTCGGAACGCTGACATAATCATAGCCGCGATAGGCAGGGCGAAATTTGTCGGGGCTGAATTTGTGTCAGAAGGCCAGACGGTTATTGATGTCGGGATTAATGTTGACGAGAACGGGAAATTATGCGGTGATGTTGATTTTGACGCGGTATCAAAAATTGTGCGGGCATTGTCGCCTGTGCCGGGGGGAGTCGGTGCGCTCACAACGGCGGTGCTTGCGAAACACGTAATAGAATCAGCGGAGAAATTATTGAAGTAATGCGCGATATAGATTACATTCTCACATTCTGCGTGAACCTGAGCCGCAATATGATTATGAGCGGGGCGAACCTCGAACGGATTCACACGGCGGTCAACACTGTATGCCGGGCGTATAAGTTGCATGAAGTCAGCATATTCCTTCTCAGCACTCATATGTCAGTCAGCGCAATTGATGATGAGGGCAATTATTCCTCGCGGCAGATTTCGATTCCTGCTTCAGGGATTCACCTTGACCGCCTGCGGAGCCTCAATCAGTTATCGTACAAAGTCGCCGAAATTACGCCCAATCCCAAAACGTTATCGCAGATGTTAGACCGTGCAATGAATGTAGGCGATTACCCGGAGTATTTTGTTCTTGCGGGGAAAATATGCGCTATGCTTTGTCTTGGGATAATGTTCGGGGCTACGGCGTGGGATTTGATTCCTGTTGCTGTGATTACGGCGGTGATACATTTCCTGATGTCGTGGCTTGAACGGAAGGGGCTTGACCGTATGCTAGTGAACTCGCTGACAATGTGGTCGGCGGCCTCTGTCGCGCTTGCGTATATATATTCGGGCTTCAGCGGAAATTTCGCTGTAATAATGATAACGGTATCAATGCTCGTCATACCCGGCATACCCCTAGTAAATGCCATGCGTAATTTGCTGTGCGGGAGCGAAATTAATGGGATATTGCAGATGCTGAAAGTTTCAGTTGAGACTATGGCACTTGCCCTCGGAATTTACGCGGCGTTCATGATGTTCGGCGTTGAAGGGATGATAAGCCCGGCTTTGTCTGCTCCGTCTGACCCGGCGTTACTGGTAGGGCTGTCGTTTCTCGCGTCAGTGGGATTCGGGGTAGTGTTCAGGATTCCGCCCAAAGATTTATGGCTTGCGGGACTCGGCGGTGCGCTGTCGCGTTTGTCGATAATATATCTTCCGGGAATAATGCCCGGGCGTTTCGCGTATATGACCCTCTCAGCCTCAGTAGCGGCACTTTACGCGGAGTTTCTCGCCATAAGACGCAAACAGCCGTCAACATATTTCGTTTACCCGTCAATTATTCCATTGATACCGGGCGATTTGTTCTATTACGCGATAACGGGGATATATCTCGGTGCGCGTGAATGGGTTGAGCTTAACGGGGTAAACTGCCTCATATCGCTTGCGGGACTCAGCGTGGGATTCGTTCTTGCGTCAACAGTCGTTATACACGTCCGCAGGAAGAAGCCGTAAAGCGCGAAAACGGGGGGAATCATTCTCGACTCCTCCCGCTGTTCTTTCTACTGAAGCTCAATATATTTCCCCGAAACATAGCCCGATACCCCGGACTCCTCGTCATAGATGTAATACCATATTCCCCCGCCTGAAGATTTTGCCTCGCCGTTCACGGTAACATGCGCCCCGTTGTCGAGTGCGTCAAGTATGCGTGATTTCGAGGTGGGTTTCTCGCGGATGTTGAGGCGGTCATTTTCCGCGATGTTTATCACGACTCCTTCAGCCGGATAATTTTTCCTGCGCTCTTTGGGCTTTTTTTGGCCGGGCAGTTCGATATATTTCGCCGACACATAGCCCAGAATCCCGGACTCTTCCTCGTGAATGAAGTACCATAATGAGCCGTTCGGGGATTTTGCTTCTCCGTTTACCGTAACTGGCGCACCGTTTGGGAGCTTGGCTAAAATTTGTGATTTAGCATCGGGCTTCTCGCGGACATTGAGGCGGTCATTCTCCGCCGTGTTTATCACGACTCCTTCTGCGGGATATTCTACGCGCTTGCTTTGAGCGGCCGCGGCAGAGTCAGCAGTCAGAAACATCATCACGCACAGAAAAATCATAATTCCTGCAAGTTTTCTCATTCCCTGAAACACTCCTTTCACACAAAAAACGGGAGGAATCATTCACGACTCCCCCCGGAAAATTTCCCGTTTAACCTAGAATAACGGGGCAAGCACTAAGGCTACAACGGTCATTAGCTTGATGAGAATGTTAAGCGCGGGGCCGGCTGTGTCTTTGAACGGGTCGCCGACTGTATCGCCCACGACCGCCGCGGCATGATTGGGTGAGCCTTTGCCGTTGAAGTGGCCTTCCTCGATGTATTTCTTTGCGTTGTCCCAAGCTCCGCCGGAGTTAGCCATGAAAAGAGCCATCATTACGCCCGTAACGATCGCACCGCCGAGAAGACCGCCGAGAGCCTCTTTGCCCAGCAGGAATCCCACAAGCACAGGGACAGCCACAGCCATAACGCCCGGTACAATCATCTGCGTTAAAGCCGCGTGTGTCGAAATCTCTACACAGCGATTTGAATCAGGCTTGCCGGTTCCCTCCATAATGCCGGGAATCTCGCGGAACTGCCTGCGGACTTCCTCAATCATAGAGCCTGCCGCCTTGCTCACAGCGTCAATTGACAGAGAGCAGAATATGAACGGGAGCATTCCGCCGATAAGCAGTCCGACAATGACATACGGATTCATGATGTCAATTTTGTCGATATGAGCCGCCTGCGAGTATGCCACGAAAAGAGCCAGTGCCGTCAATGCCGCAGAGCCGATAGCAAGCCCCTTGCCCATAGCCGCGGTTGTGTTTCCGATTGCGTCGAGGTGGTCTGTGATTTTCCGCACACCTTCAGGAAGCTCGCTCATCTCCGCGATTCCGCCGGCATTGTCCGCTATAGGGCCGTATGCGTCAACGCTCAGTGAAATTCCCGTGATCGAAAGCATACCTACCGCCGCCACAGCAACGCCGAACATGCCCGCAAGGTAGTAGCTGATGAGGGTTGACAGGCAGATGAGAAGCACCGGGATTCCTGTCGACATCATTCCGAGAGAAAGCCCCGACAAAATTACGGTCGCCGGGCCTGTGTCAGATGAGGCCGCCACGCTCTGAACGAACCTGTAATCCCCTGACGTGTAAATCTCCGTAACGATTCCGATGATTATTCCCGCGATAACTCCTGACGTAACCGAAAGGAAAACGCTGAACGAGTTGGAGAAGAAGAAGAATATGCTGAGAATGAATGTTCCGGCAATCATCAGACCGCCCGCGACAAATGTACCAGTCCTGAGAGCAAATGCCGCGTCCCCGTCCTCAATGCGCTTGACGACTCCGGCCATGCCCGGAAGTTTTGCGATTATCCCGCGAACCTGCCCGGCGTAGGGGGCTTTCTGCGAGATCATCATGCAGCCAACGATTGACGAGAATATGCCCCAGGCCGCAAGGAACAGAGGGAAGCCGATTCCCCAGAGTCCGAGATGTGAGTCAGCGACTCCCGGCGTGAAGGTGTAGACCGCCCCGATTGCCATTGCCGCGAGAATTGAGTTGACGTATGACTCGAACAGATCCGCGCCCATTCCGGCAATGTCGCCAACATTGTCCCCAACGTTATCCGCGATAACAGCAGGGTTGCGGGGGTCATCTTCAGGGATTCCGGCCTCAACTTTTCCGACAAGATCCGCGCCAACGTCAGCCGCTTTCGTGTAGATACCGCCTCCCACACGGGCGAATAACGCTATCGAGCTTGCGCCCATTCCGAACGCCGTCAAAGCTGTAACATCATTCAGGAACAAATACGCGATGGCAAGACCAATGAGTCCCAGTCCTACAACGACCATACCGACAATGCTTCCGCCTGAGAACGCTACCTCAAGAGCATTCCCCGCCGCAACTGAGAGTATCCCCTCGGATTTCGGTGCTTCAGGAGCGGGGGCTTCTTCTGTTACGGCTTCTGACTTGTCGAGGTCAACGGATGATTTCTTTGCTGACTTTGGCGCAGGTTTCTCTGCGGGCATTCCTGAGAGAGCCGCATATGTTGTTCTCCCGTTGGAATTTGTCGCAACGTACATCCCTATCCACCCTGCTGTAGCCGAGCAAAGCGCACCGAGAACGAACGCGAACGCAGAGCCGAGTCCCAGTCCGGGAGCGGCAATGAGCAGTACCGCAACGACCCCGACGAACGGAGCGAGCCATGAATATTCCTTCTTGAGGAACGCCATCGCGCCTTCATGAATGATTGACGAGAGTTCAGCCACGCGGGGATGACCGATCTGACTCTCTTCTAACTTCTGGTAAACCGTCCAAGCATAAAGCCCGGCAAGCAATCCGAATACCAGCGTAACGAACACTAAGAAAAGCCACATAAAATTTTTACCTCCCTGTTTTGAGTTTTGAATTGTTCAATTATAGCCTAAAAATCTTATTGCACGGAATTTTTGTTATACTTCATGGAAATTTTCGGGGGACTCTCTTTTCCCGTGCGGGTGCGATGCAAAACTTGACCCTAGAAAATTCGGGGCGGGTGGGAAAATCGACAGGGATATACGACAGGGATATATATTTTGTTGACGTTAGGCAGTAAGACTCAGACCGTGCAAAAACTTTCCTGGCCTCGCGGGGAATTGATGCCGCTGTGGATGATAACTCTGACGGAAAATTAGGGAGGGTGTAATTATGGGACTTGTTGTGATTATTCAGTGCGATGATGTCGTGAAAAGGTGTTCGGGATTTCTCTGCATGAGGGACTTTTACGACCGCGCCGGGAAATTCGCCGATTACCCTGAAGGGACTCGCTATATGTCGATGACCTGCGGAGGGTGCTGCGGTAATATCACCGTCAAACTTGAGAACCTCGCCATGAGACTCCGCAAGGACGGAATCAGCAAGGACGATGTTACGTTTCATTTTGCCTCGTGTATATGTTCCGAGAACGCGCATAGGCTTCCCTGCCCGTTCATGAACCGCATGAAGGCATTGTTACAGCATAAGGGATTCGGGAATATCGTTCTTGGGACTCACATCTCAAAGAAGGCAGAAGCAAAACGGCAGGCGGGAATCTATCGCAAGTGGGAATAATGCTGTCAGGCGAGTCATTGCGGGCGGAAATATCACGGTCAGCCATCACAGAATCGCACTGCCGGAAGACACCGAATATATAGCAGCTGTTACAGCGCAAGACAAAAGGCTTTCAGGAAGCAATGTCTCCAGGCGCAAAGGCCATTAGTATTTGACATTCCCGAAAACCTGCTCTTATTCTAAAACATGAAGTTGAACACGTAGCCCGTGATTATGATTCCGGCCGCGCATGTCATCACGAAAACCCAAAGCAGTCGGGGCTTTATGACTTTCCGCAGCATTATGAGCGAGGGCAGGCTCAGATCCGTAACAGCCATCATGAAGCTGATTACCGTACCAATTAACGCGCCTTTTGCCAGCAGTGCCTCAGCAATCGGGATTGTTCCGAAAATGTCAGCGTAAACCGGGATTCCCACAATTGTAGCCAGAATCACCCCGAAAGGATTATCGCCGCCAAGCACGGAAGTTATGAGCTTCTCCGGCACATAGTTGTGTATCACCGCGCCTATTCCCACGCCCGCGAGAATATACGGGAAAACAACCCGGAAAGTTGCGGCGACTTCCCCGCGTGAATACTTTACGCGCTGTGCTGTCGTGAAGCTCAGAAATTCTATATCCGAATCAATTACTCCCGAACGAGACCGCGCAAAATCCTCGATGTATTTCTCCATGTGAAGATGTCCGATAAATGACCCTCCGAGAACCGCCAGCGTTAAGCCAAGAATAATATACGCCGCCGCCGTCCTCGCTCCGAAAACGCTCATCAGAATAACCAGACTCCCCGGATTAATCATAGGCGACGAAATCAGAAATGAGAACGTCATACCCAGAGGAAGCCCCGCGCTTGTGAAACCTATGAATATCGGAATCGATGAACACGCGCAGAAAGGCGTTACAGCTCCCAGCAATGCCCCTATGATATTCGCCCAAAGTCCCCGGAATCTGCCCATGATTCTCTTGCTACGTTCAGGCGGGAAAAATGTCTGTATGTACGACACACAGAATATCAGCGCACAAAGAAGCAGGCTTATCTTCACAGTGTCAAACAGAAAGAACTGTACACTTTTCCCAAACGCTGAAGATGTATCAATCCCTGCAAGTGAAAGCAAACGCCCCGAAATATCATTAAGCCACTTCATTCCGAGAACTTGAACCTGCACAAAGTCCCACAAAATTTTATTCCCCCTGTTTATGAATTGTGAGAATGATACAGGAGACGCAGACAAAAGCAATAACGCTCCGGCAAAATATTTGTGTCTTGAATTTTAACGGAAATGTTCTAAAATTTGCGCGATTTCCGAATTAAGCCGTTAAGACCAATAGGCAAAAGCATTCCTCAAAACGTTCTGGCGGACACTGCCGGGTATAGTCGGAAAATGTAACACCTATCATAATTTAGGAGGAATGTTATTTGTGTCGCCGTCCAAATCTTTTATTGTCGATTTCTGTGCTCCTTGTTAGCGCGCTGATTGTTACGTTTGGAGTTGTTGACGTTGAATTAGAGTCAGGCTCTCATTTCGGACTCGGACTTCCCGCGCAGGTTCCGCTTCTTTTCGCCGCAATATTCGCCGCCCTTGTCGGAGCATTGTATCTCCGCCGCTCATGGTCAGACCTCGAAAAAGGCATGGCCGGAGCGATTCAGGTCTCAATTCAGGCAATCGTTATCCTTGTGCTTGTTGGCTGCCTCGTAGGGTCATGGATACAGAGCGGTGTTGTTGCCACGATGATATATTACGGGCTTGAAGTGATGACACCGAGATATTTCTATCTTGCGTCGCTGATAATTTCCGTAGTTGTCGCGATTGCTACAGGGTGCTGCTGGACAACAAGCTCAACTGTAGGAGTCGCCCTAATCGGAATAAGCGCGGGACTCGGACTGCCCCTGCCAATCACAGCGGGGTTCGTGATTTCCGGCGCGTATTTCGGGGACAAGATTTCGCCCCTCTCAGACACAACAAACCTAGCCCCGGCTGTAGCGGGAAGCGAATTGTTTGAACACGTCCGGGCTATGATGCTGTCGACAATTCCGACTCTTATCATCACAGCTATAATCGCGTTCATGATGGGCGACTCTGCTCAGGGTTCGGACGGGGGAAGAATCGCGCTGATTCAAAGCATGATGAGGGCAGAGTTCAACATATCGCTGTGGGCGTTCATTCCGCCGATGGTAGTCATAATCATGGCCGTAATGAAAATTCCCGCGATACCCGGAATCGTCTCAGGGATTGCCGCAAGCATAGTGTTATCGCTCGTGAGAGGGTCAACGGCATTCGAGGCACTTAACGTATTATTCTCCGGCTATGTCCCCGAACATCTCGGTACATTCGCGCAGGCCGCTACCCCGGAGGCAATCACAGCCGCGACAGCTTCATTCACGCAGGCATTCACGGCGGGCAGTCCTGCGTTCAGCGTAACGCCTGACATTTTCGCGAAAGTCGGCGGGCTTCTCACACAGCTTTTCACGAGGGGCGGAATGACATCAATGCTTGAGACTATATGCCTGATAGTAGTCGCGCTGTCTCTCGGCGGAATTATGGAGGTTTGCGGATTTCTCGATGTTATACTTGACGCGCTGATGAGGCACGTTAAGAGCGTCGCGGGGCTTATAGGGTCGGTGCTTGCGTCTGCGTTCATGGCGAATGTATTTCTGTCGGAACAGTATCTTTCCATCATTGTACCGGGCAGAATGTTCAAGAGGGCATTTGACGAAAGAGTCTGGCCGAACGGTAAGAAACTCGCGCCCGTAATGCTGTCGCGTTCACTTGAGGACTCCGGCACAATGACAAGCGTTTTAGTCCCGTGGAACACATGCGGGGTATACGTAAGCTCGGTGCTGGGCGTTGCGACTCTCGACTACCTGCCCTACTGTTTCATGAACTGGCTGAATCCCCTTGTGGCGTTCGCAATGACGGCGTTAGGACTCGGAATTATCTGGAAGAATGAGAAGGCCGAGGAAGGCGTTTTCCTTGCTGAGGCTGAACCGGCTGTAGAGTAACCCCTCTTCCGCTGTCGCTCCCTCCCCCCTTGGCAGGATTACCCCCCTGTATCCCCCCTTGACAGGGGGGACAAGACTCGCCCGTGTTCTTGCCTCCCCTGCGTAAGGGGAGGTGTCAGCTTGCTGACGGAGGGGTCGGAGGGGTCGACAACCCTGCGTAAAGGGAGATGGCCGAAGGCCGGAGGGGTCGTAGGGTGGTGGGGGGTCAGCCGGAATATACTTCAATCCCGCCCATGTCCCTGAACCCGTAAGCAGAATAGAACGGGACTCCCGCTGCTTCAGCCTGGAGGACGATTCTTTTCCCGCCTGACAATCTGCGAATCTCGTCCATCATTGCCGAGGCGATTCCTTCCCGCCTCATCTCAGGGACAACCGAGAAATAGTAGACACCCGCAAATCCCGCGTCATCGTTCACCGTCAGGAACGACCCCGAATCCCAGCCATGAAGCACAGCGACATACAGCCCGAAATCCTCACAGCCCGCAAGATTCCACGCAAACGCACAGAAATCCTCCGAGGGATTCTCACCGTCATAATCAAACCCGCGCCACGCACATTTTGCCCACCGCGCAGAGTCTTCACGGGACGTTACAGCGGTGAAAGTTACGGAATCATTCCCGCGAATCAGGGCAGGGGAGTCAGAATCAAGAGTCATAGCCCTTATTTGTTCGGACTGAATGAGTCCTCCGTCAGAAAGAATCTCATTGCCCCCGTCAAAAACAGGCCACATGAAAGACTCGCCGCGCTCACGGAAAAATTCAGCCGCTTTCCTCACGGTCTCAACATCATTCACAGAGCCGGGAAAACACACCCAGTTTTCAGCCTCCGTCCTTGTCGAAACACAGAAGCCCCCGGAATTTCCGAGAGTCAGAGTCTCATTTGACGGAATATCTTTCAGGCACTCCATCATGTATTTCATGTTGCGTAATGCGTCATCCATCATCAGAAAACTTCCTCCAGTCCGCATGTCAGCATCAAATCTTTCACCGCCGGGATGATTTCGCCGTCAATTTTTTCGCGGTACGCTCCCGACTCGGAGTCACCATTCACATCTTCAGCCAGGGCGGATTTCAGGCGTTCGGCCATTTCTGCAATCTCATCATTTGTCCGGGTCATTCCGTCCGACTGCAATTCGAGAATTTTTGCGCGTGTGTTCTCCCTCTCGGCTTTGAGGTCTAAATCTTCCTGCGTAAGCTCGCGCAGTCTGTTCTGAAGGTCGCGCCGTTCGTCAGAAGTCAGACATGCCGCGGCGTAATCGTCCTCGTTCCTGAAGCCCAGCGCAAGAAGTCTCTTGTTGAAATTAATCTCGTGCCTCTGCAAATCTTCCCGGCCTTTAGCTGTCTCAGTCTCAAGCGTGTGAATTGCGGTCTGGATTCGCTCTAGTGCCTGTGATTTTGCGTTCCTGTCCTCGCGGCGTTCATTGAGCTGTGAACGGAGCGACTCGACATCGGCATTCATGCGCGACATTTCGTCATCGGGCTTCCGTGAGGCAAACAATATTATTCTCTGCTGCTGGACTGAGTCCCGGTCGGCCTCTATAGCTTTGACTCTTCCGGCGGCTTCCTCGCGTTTTGCGCGGAGGGCCTCGCGCTCCTTCTTGAGGGCTGTCATTTTCGTGCCGGCTAATGTCATTTCGCGTTCGAGGTCATCACGTTTCTTTGAGCCTTCCTGCCAGTCATTGAGGCGTTTTTCGAGGGCTTCAACGACTTCTGCGGGGTTCTTGTCGGGGAGAGTCTTGTAGCCGTATGCTGAGACCTGCGAAATCAATTCACGTTTCAGGCTGGCTACAATTTCGGCCTGAGTCTTTGTCTCGGTGTCTAACTGCTCTTCCTCTGTGCGGGCTGTCTGAAGGGCGAATAATGCATCCTGATGGATTCGCGTAACTTCCCCGCGTGTCTCGCGAATCTTGCTGAGTTCGTCCTCGGCGGCTTTCATGTCGCGTTCGGCTGACTCTGCTGTGTCGGCGGCGTTTCGTGCTAACTGTAATGTGTCGCGTGTCCGCTGGCGTTCCCGGTCAAGCTCCTCAAACGGCGAAATTCCCGCGCTGATTTTGAGTTCCAGCAGTGAAACTGATGATGATATTTCCGCTGTAAGCTCGTTAATCCTCCGGCGTAATTCTGACTCGTCCCGGCCTACCGCTGTGCTTTCCTCGCTGAGTTTCCCGGCTCTTGTCTGCCTCGTCGTGAGAGCGTCGCGCAGTTCGGATAATGCTTTCTGTGTCTCCTGTAATTGTCTGTGCACTTCCTCCGGGTCAGGGATTGCCGCGCCTGATGTGTAGGGGTGAGTCATTGAGCCGCAAAGGGGACACGGCGCACCGTCCTGCAATAATTCCCGCACCGCGTCAAGATCTTCAATCCTACGCAATAATGCCGCACGTTTTTCGAGTCGTTCGGCCTCCATCTGTAACTCGTGAATCCTCCCGGACTGCTCTACGTCCCGAATGTTAAGAGTCCGTGTCTCCTGCTGGATTCGGAGTCTTATGTCCTGAAACTGTTTCAGCTTTTCTTCAAGACTCCTGACTTCCTGAAACTTTCGGTAAAGCTCGTCAAGGTCAGCAAGTTTCTTTATGCTCTTGTCGCAGACCTCGCGCCATTCGGTTATGGACTTTCCTTTGAGCGTACCCTCGTAAAATGCCCGCGCCCTTGCGTAATTTTTCTCTGTTACGGCGTAACGGTGATTCACGTCTGAGAACATCGCGCTTCTGTCATTGAGGACGCTTTGAGCCTGCAACTTTCGCTGAATTGCTTTTGACCACGAGACTTTGAGCGAGGTATGTTTCTCTTCTGCCTGCTCATACATGGCAAAACATTTCTGTATACCTGAGAGTCCCGTCTGCAATTTCTCATCAATAGAATGCTGCTGAAGGAATTTCCGCGCCTCACGCAATGCCACTTCTACGCGCTCTAGGGAAACTTGTTCGGACTCGGCTTTGGCGGAGCATTCGCGGTATTCTCTCTCGGAGTCTTCGTATTCTTTCCTGGCCTGAATTACTGCGTCAGACCTGTCTGTGATTTGAGCGTCAAGAGCCTTCACCCGCTGTACGAGATTGGCGAGCTTTGATTGTTCGGCGAGTTTGTCGCGGTATTCTGACTCTATGATGGTGAGTGCCTCTTCTGCGTTTTGCAGGGCTGTGCGCGACTCGGTAAGATCGTCCCTCAAAGAGTCCTGGCGGATTTTGTTTTTCCCGCGCTGTTCCCTCAAGTCCTTTATTGCTTCGTACTCCTCGCCAAGCTCAAGAGTTTTCCCGCCGCGTTCGAGTCTCTGTTTTGACGGCACAAATAACGCTGTCCGCCGTTCTAGGTCTGCCCGTTTCGCGTCAATGTCCCTCAGTTTTTCCTGCTGGTGCAATTCCTCCGCCCTGTGCTGTAATATCTTCCGTAATTCCTCGAACCCCTCAAGTAATTTTTCCGTCAAACCTATTATTCCCCCTCAAAATATATTTTCCCGTTCCTGCCTGAGACTGTCATATTCCCGCGCCACTGAAATGTGAAATTTCCGCCCTTCAGGATTAATCCGGCAAGCTCGGCGCACCTTCTCCGGGATAAAGTCCTGAGTCCCAATTGCCTGCCCATGTCCCGAATCACAATCGATATATCATCATGGCCGTATTCTTTGAGCCTCCTGCGGTCAAGAGTGTGCGAATCCTCCCGGCATGACGAAAGAATTTCCCGGCTCCGTTCGTCCTCATTGCCGCGTATCTTCCTCATGTCCTCGCCGAATGCCGCTAAATGTTCGACTGCTGACGAGTTTATACCGGACTCGATTTCAGGCAGTAACCGCAGGCGTATGAAGTTGCGCGTATATCTGTCATCATTGTTGGTAGAGTCCTCGCGCCACGAAAGCCCCCTAACCCGCAGAATGTCCCGGAGAAATTCCCGCCTCAGTCCCAGCAAAGGCCGATAGAACGTAACGCCCTGAGTCTGAGTCGCCTCTGTCATTCCGACAGCCCCCCGTATTCCAGTCCCCCGCAGAATGTTGAACAGCACGGTTTCTGCGAGGTCATCGCGGTTGTGTCCCAGCATTATTGATGATATTCCCATTTCCCGCGCAGTGTCGGCCAGCGCGTTAAGGCGGAGTCTTCTTGCTGACGTTTCGAGGGACTCGCCCTTCATTTTTTCTGACGGAACATCTACCCTCACCGCCCGGAAATTTGCGCCGAGTCTCTCCGCAAACATGGCCGTGAATTTTTCGTCCCCGTCCGACTCCTGTCCTCTTATGCCGTGATTGACGTGTACCGCTGTGATTTCTCCGCCGTAAAACTGTCTGAACATCCACAGGAGCGCAAGAGAGTCCCCGCCTCCCGAAACAGCAAGGGCAATATTCCTCCCGTTTTCAGGAAGCCACGACTGACGAGTCCCGGTCTCGCGGAAATATTTTCCCAGCGCGTAATCTGAAAGGTGAAAAGGAATCCCCTGCCTATTTTCCATTGCCGTAAAGCATTCTGTAGACTTCAAGATTTGCGCTTACCCTCTGAACGTAGCCGTTTGTCTCGCTGAACACAACAGCCTCAATCCATCGCGGCAAGTCAGGATTCCCGCCGGAGTTGCGGAGCCATTTCCGTGCGTTTCCTGAGCCTGCGTTGTATGCGGCCATTGCGTATTCTTCCCGGCCTAAGTTCCGCTTCAGCCAGTTGAGGTGGGACGCTCCCAGCCGAATGCTGTCGCTTGGGTTGTAGAGGTCATAGCTTGCGAGTCCGGCCCGTTTTGCTTCCTCCCTTGCTGTGGCGGGCATGAACTGCATTAATCCTGCTGCCCCTGCCCAGCTTCTTGCGTCAGGCTTGAACGCGCTCTCCTGTCTCATTATCGCCCAGATAAAATTTGTCTCCGTGCCGTATTGTTTTGACGCTGAGTCAACGATTGCCCTGAACGGACGCGGGTATAGTGCCTCCAAATCTTGACGGTACATTGTTGTGCTTGATGTCATGAGAGTCTCAAGCCGTCTTGCCTCGCTGTAGCTCTCCTCAAGCCCAAGCCAACGCGACAAATGCAAAGCCCGGTATAGCTCCCGCGTGCTTGCCTTTGGCCGTGAAAGTTTCAGGTATGCGTGATATATGTAGCCCCATTGCTCTAGCTCTGTCGGCTTCAGGGTCAAATTCGGGTTCGTGCCGCTGATGATGTTGAGCTTCTGCCCCGTGATTAGCGCGTAAATCGTGAGGGGATATTTCCGCTTGAGTAGGGCTAATGTATTCGCGGCGGCCTGATTCTGTCCCGAAAGAGTCTGAGCCTGCGCGAGCCAGTAGAGAATACGCGCCCGCCTGTATTGATTCGTGTTCGGAGCGTCGCACTGTCGGAATAATTTTGCGGCCTCAGCGTAATTCCTTGCGTCCATGTTCCGCCATGCCCTTGCCCATAATGTATTGAACGCGAATGTTGTACCCGGAAATGATTTCAGTATTCGCGCCTCTAATGCGTCTCTTCTTGCGGTGTTCTTCCCGCTGAGATTCACGAGTGCCTGCAAAGCCCGCGCCTGAACATTTCCGCGCCTCTCGCGTGATATTCGGTCTAAGACTTTCGCGCAGGAGTCGTGCATTCCTTTGTCTTTGGCGAGGTTAGCGATTCTTGTTACGGAGCTTGCCGCGTATGAATTTCCGCTGATGGCAAGACTGCCCCAGAGGTTTAGTGCCTCGTTGTTGTTCTTGAGGCGGGAATTTGCCCACGCACGGTAATATTGCGCCTTCCGTCCCTGTGCCCCTGTGAGAATTTCGCGGGCTGACTTGTTTTCGCCGATTGTGTGATAGTGGACTCCCAAGGCTGTCCGTATATTGTTGTTCGGTTTCGGGACTCTTGCCAGTATTGCGGCGGCCTCTTTGTTTCCGGCCTGAAGCTCTAACAGCTGCAATGCGTGTGAATTGATGTCCCTGTTTCCCATCTGCTTGATGAGGCGCGAGAGAGTGTATATCTTCCGTTCGTCTGTCCCGGCGTGCTGAAGCATTCGTGTTAATCCCGTGAGGGCTGAACCCGGATTGCCCTGCGAGTCATTGATACGGTACTGAGCCATTGCCGCGTAATATTTCAGGTCAGAGGGTGCAGACTTGTAGAGGGAGTCGGCGAGGGCAAGAGCTTTCTGAGACTGTCCGAGATTCTCATAGCCCAGCAATAATATCATCTCCGCATACGGTCTCACGGACGCGGGAAAATTTTTTGACTGAGATTCAAGAATGCTCACGGCTTCCGGCCATCTCTCCTGGAATCTGTATGCGTTTGCCATGAGCGAATAATCGCGGGCGGATTTCTTCTTGATGGAGTTGAACTGCGATTCCATTTCCGGCCATGCCCGCTTCCAGAAGTAGTCCTCAAGTTTTGCGGCGGCGTTTGATTTCGGAGTAATCGAGAAGGTTATTATCAGTGTCAGAATTAACGCACGGAAAATTTTGCACATTATAAATATTTCCTGCTCCTTGCTGAATTATGATTGAAAATTTCTGTGTATTATATAATAACCGTTACAGACAAAGGATTTCACGCAAAGGAGACAAAATTTTTATGAATGCGTTTGAGACTCTCAGGGAGCGCGGCTATTTCGAGTGGTGCACAAATGAAGAGCGGCTCTCTCAGGTCATGAATGAAGAGATGGTTACGGCCTATGTTGGCTTTGACCCGACAGCGGACAGCCTTCACGTAGGGCATTTGATTCCGTTAATGGCACTGGGATGGCTTCAGCGGGCTGGACACAGACCCATAGCACTCGCGGGAGGGGGTACGGGACTCATCGGCGACCCTTCCGGAAAAAGCAAGGAGCGCAATCTCATCACACTTGAAGCGGTCATGCATAACATTGAGGGCGTGAAAAAACAGCTCGTGAAGTTTCTGAATTTTGACTGCGGGGAAAATTCCGCTCTCCTCCTCAACAATTACGACTGGCTCAGCAAAATTTCTTTCCTCGATGTCCTTCACGATGTGGGAAAATATTTCTCCGTCAACAATCTTATTGCCCGCGAATATATCCGCTCACGCCTCGAAGACCCCGAAAAAGGAATCTCCTACACCGAGTTTTCTTACGTGTTACTTCAGGCGATGGACTTCAAATATCTGAATGAACACTACAATTGCCGATTACAGATGGGCGGAAACGATCAGCAGGGCAACCTTCTCGCAGGCTCTGACTACATACGCCGGACGACAGGCGCGGAAGTTTTCGGACTCACTCAGCCTTTGCTGCTCACGTCATCCGGGACAAAGTTCGGGAAAACTGAGGCCGGAGCTGTCTGGCTTGACCCGTCAAAAACTAGCCCCTACAAGTTCTATCAGTTCTGGTTCAACACGGAAGACAAAGACGCAGAAAGACTCCTCAAGCTGTACACGTTCCTTCCCATAGACGAAATCAAATCCATCATGGCCGAACACAATCAAGCCCCCGAAAAACGCACAGCCCAAAAGAGACTCGCATACGAGGTTACGCGGACAGTACACGGAGAAGATACAGCAAAAAGCGTAATCACAGCCAGCGAGATTCTATTCAACCCGAAAATTGATTTTGCTGACGTAAGCGGGGAAACATGCGAAATGCTCAAGCAGGAAATCCCCTACGCGAAACTTGAAGGCGTGAGTCTTCCTGCGGGCGTTGTGGGAATCTTGTCGGCTTCCGGGACGTGCGAGTCAAACGGCGAGGCAAAACGCGCTATCCGGCAGGGCGGAGTCTCCGTCAATGGCGTGAAGATTACGGACGAGAAAGCAGAGATTTCCCCGTCAATGCTGATTGCGGGAAAATATTTGTTCCTCAGAATAGGCCGTAAGAAATTCAGCATGGCCGAAATATCGTAACATGCACACATGCACATGGTATATTGCCGGGAATGTCAGCGATGTATTGGCGCAGGTCATAAAGGACATGGCAAACGCCCTGCGGAGTCATTCGCGGAATATCGACATTGACGTTATCAGCGCGAAAGAGTCCTACAAGGCCGGATTCGAGCGTGTCAGAAACATTTTCAGGAGGCGCGAAATCTGGCACTTGTTCGGGCGCGCTCCGTTGTGGTGGAAAATTGTCCAGCTACATTCGCGGACTGTTCACACATTGCTTGAGAGTAATTACTGGGCGGGACATCCGTCAAGATTCTTCACAGAGGGCGCGAAATCGGGCGAGGCTGTAATCTTCCCTGTGTTTGACCCTCTGAGCAGTTACACTGAGGACGGGAAGAGGGCTGTATTTGTCCGGGACGGCAGAAAAATTCCTGAAGGGGATTACGAGGTAGCCGACATCACCGAGAAGCTATTACGGCCTGAAGCGTTAAGCGGGATATACATCACCAATGACACAGGCCCCCGCGAGGCCATGAGGGCGGGAATACTCACAATGCGGGGAGTCTGCGTAGCGTCTCAGAAATCCGGGTATCTCGACGAAATTTTAGGGCCTGACGGGTATTTTATGATTCGTGATGATGATGATATTCCCCGGATAATTCAGCAGGGACTCGGCAGCAGGGGCAGGCATACGGCCATGACAGCGCGTCATTTCCTCAATTCCCGGCGGTCTCATGAACGCTGTGCAAGCTCAATCGTAAGCCTTTACAGGAAAATAATATCCCAATGAGCAAACTAGCAGTAAAAGCGATAAAGTTATTCACACACCTTTCTGACACGGGCATGAAGGGAAGAGTCACGCAAAAATTTCTGTCGGGCCTCCTGCGAATGATTCACCCTCGCGCAAAAGTCGTTGATGAGAATCTCAGGCTGGCTTACCCCGAAGCCCCGTCCCAGTGGCGCAATGATATTCGCTCGGCCATGTACGACAATATAGCGTGGACGATCACGGAGATATTAGCCCTTCAGCGCGACCCCTCGCAGATTTTCGGCTGGGTTAAGGCTGTCGGACATCCTGAAATCGCAGATGACCTCATGGCCTCAAAACGGGGGGCGGTGTTTCTGTCGGGGCATTTCGGAAACTGGGAGATTATGGCGGCATGGTACGGACAGTACACAAAGAAGCGCGGACATCAGATGTACGTTGTAACACAGCCCATTCACGACAGGGACATATCAGAATACATTGACAGCGTTCGGAATCACATAGGCTTTGACGTTCTTCCGAGTGATTACTCTGTGCAGAAGTATGCGCGGCTCCTAAAGGCCGGGAATCATATCGCCCTCCTTAATGACGTTGCCGGAACGGGGAAAATGATTGTTCCGTTTATGGGACATGACGCTACGAACATGCCCGGCCCGGCGATTATGGCGATGCTGTCCGGGGTTCCGATAATCCCGGTGTGCATATACAGGAACGCGCCATTTCAGCATGAGGTAGAATTTTTCCCGCCGATAGAAATGCCCGATCCTGAATTGCCGCGTGAGGAAAGACTCCGCAGGATTATTCTTGACTGTAATTTAGCGATAGAGAGATTCATACGGAAAAGGCCGGAGCTTTGGTTCTGGCTTCACAAAAGATGGAGGCCATGAGAAAAGATGTTACTGGCAAAAGATTTCACGTTTGACGCGGCGCACAACCTAGTCAACTATCACGGCAAATGCGAGAGGCTTCACGGGCATACGTATAAATTGCGCGTAGTTGTTGAGGGAACGCCCGACTCTGAAGGAATGATTATCGACTTCATAGAGCTTAAAGCCATAGTGAAAGAAAAAATACTCTCCCGGCTTGACCATTCATATATCAACGACATAATCACACAGCCCAGCGCGGAGAATATAGCGGTATGGATATGGGCGGAGCTTGAAGAGTCTGTGAGGCGGGAAAATTGCAGCCTGTATGAGATTCATGTGTGGGAGACAGCAGACAGCCGGGTTATTCTCAGGAGGGAGGATATAAATTGCCGGAGGTGATATTTCACAGGCTGAAGAGTATTACCCCGCTTCCTGATTTCACGCTGAAGGCAGAATTTCTTGACGGCTCGAAAAAATTTTATGACGTTAAGCCGCTGATGAAAAAAATTCCCGTGTTTGATATGCTCCGATATGTTCACGGACTCTTTGAGCAGGTGAGAATTGATACGGGCGGTTACGGAATAATCTGGAACGATGAAATTGACCTTAGCTGTGAAGAATTGTACGAGAACGGAAGATGACACAATGAAAGACGTTCAGAAGGAATATGACCCGCGTAACATTCAGATTGACCGCGTTGGAGTCCGCAATGTCAGTTACCCTATAATCACGCTGTACCATGACGGCGGGACTCAGTCCACAATCGCAAAAATCTCAATGAGCGTACTACTTCCGAGAGAATACCGAGGGACTCACATGAGCCGCTTTATTGAGACACTAGAAGAATACCGCGGAAGAGTCTCCCCGCATAATCTTGAGGGCTTCACCCGCAGGCTGTGCGAGAAACTTAACGCCCCGGAAAGCTCCGTGAGATTCCTTTTCCCGTATTACTTCCGCAAGAAGGCTCCCGTCTCAGGGATTGAGAGCTTCAGCAAGTGCGACATAGATCTTCAGGCAAATTACACCGCCGGACATTTCGACATGGTTACGGGCCTCGCGCTGAGTGTTCAGACGCTATGCCCATGCTCCAAGGAAATATCACAGTACGGGGCGCATAATCAGCGGGCTGTTGTCTCGCTCAAAGTCAGGTGCAGGGGGCTTGTTTGGTTCGAGGAGCTTATAGCAATGATTGAGGAGTCAGCGTCTTCACCCCTGTATACCCTCCTGAAGCGTGAGGACGAGAAATATATCACCGAACACGCCTACGAGAATCCGCGCTTTGTCGAGGACGTTATACGGGAGCTTGCTGTGAGGCTTGACGATGATGACCGCATTACGTGGTACAGTGCGAGCGTTGAGAGTGAAGAAAGCATACACGATCACAGCGCGTTCGCGGAGATTGAGCGCACGAAATGAGCCGAAGAAAACGCCGGGGACTCCCTCAAAGACTCCTGTATTATTCCGTCATTCTCTTCTTGTTCCTCATGGCCTACAGGGTATACAGCTCATGGTACGAGGACTACAAGTATTCACACCCTCATGTGATCGAGGCCGTAACAACAAACTACAGCGAGGAACAGCCGCTTGACGGTATATTATTGTGGGATGAGCAGCTAGTCTACGCCACAAGGGACGGAATAATCACCTACCCTTCACCGCGGGCAAGAATGGTGGCAAAGGGCGAAATGATTGCGGCGGTTGACGGCTCTGCGGTGTACGCGCCTTACCCTGCATACTTTTTCCCCGGTCTTGACGGCCAGGAAGGAAGCTGGGCTTACTCTAAACTGTGGCCGGATTTCTCACCGTTCCCCGATTTTCAGGACGCGACACTCATCAGGGACGGGCAGTATATCCGCCGCGGAGACCCAATCGGCAAACTTATTCCGCAGCCTCAGACCCTAAGATGTATCGCCTATCTTGACACGACTCCCTCGCTTGAACGCGCCCTCCGCAACAAGAACAGCCCGACAATACGAGTCAGGACTGAATACGAGGGCAAAGAAAGAAAGTCCGATGTTGTCGCGGTGAAATCTTCAGGGCAGAAGCTCAAAGTATATCTGCGCCTGCCGTTTTTCCCGCCGGGGTTATTGCGGTCAAGAAGATTCACGGCCAGTGCTGTTACTGACATTCAGAAGGGCATAATGATTCCTGACACGGCAGTGATTACACGCGGGGGGAAAAATAAAGTCTTCCTGCTTCAGGGCAACAGCCTTGTGTCGCATGATGTTGAAGGATTCCCGGCAGACGAGGAAAATTTTTTCATCGAGACAGGAGTCAGGCACGGCGACAAGCTCATACTTGACGCGAACACGATAAAAGACGAAAACGGAAGGATATGGTAAAAGTTGAACGCAGAAATAATCCGCGAGCGAATAGACTCGGCAATGTCAAAAGCAGGACGGCGGGACAAGGTATATTTTGCGGCGGTCAGCAAGACTCGCAATGTTGACGAAATGAGAGAGGCCGAAAAAATTTCGTGGGTTGACTTTTTCGGCGAGAACAGAGTCCAAGAGGCAGAGTCAAAGCGCAAAGTTTACGGCGAGTCCCGAATCCCTTGGCGGCTAATCGGACACCTTCAGGCGAACAAGGCAAGGAAGGCCGCTGAGATTTTTGACACGATAGACAGCATAGACTCCCCCGAATTATCACAGAGGCTTGACCGCATAGCAGGCGAACTTGGAAAAGTCATCCCCGTATTGATTGAGGTCAACACTTCCGGCGAAATGAGCAAGTCAGGAGTCAGCCCGGAAAATTTCCCCGCATTGCTTGACGCTGTAGTCTCAGGGAAAAATTTGCGGCTTGACGGACTAATGACAGTCGGCCCGATTACGGACGATGAGCGCGAAATCAGGAGAGCTTTTGCGACTCTGAGAGGGCTTGCGGAAAATGCAAGGTCTGAGACGGGACTCGCTTTGCCGATTCTGTCTATGGGCATGAGCGGAGATTTTGAGGCGGCTATTCTTGAGGGCAGTACATTAATCCGGATTGGGACTCTTCTTTTCGGCCCGCGGGATTACACTAAACACTAATCACTGTATTTTATGATATATTAACATTCATAATCCACACAATTTTTACTGGAGGTAGTTAGCGTTGAATTTGATGAAATTTTTCGGCTTCGAGACTGACGAGGACGATTACGACGACAGCGAAGACTACAAAGAAGAACCCCGCAGGAAATCACAGCCATCACGCAAAGAAAACACACGCTCATCATCAGGCGGAACAAGCGCAGGGGGAAAATTAATCCTCTTCAACGGCGTTGCTTCAGACAATGACAAACGCAGACTCCGCGAGGCGTTCAACAGCGGCGCGATGATTCTTATTGACCTTCACACGCTCAACCAGCGCGAATTTGACGAGGACGGAAAAGACTTCATTACCTTCATGGGCGGAGTTGCCTTTGCCCGAAACGGTGAGCTGAAATTCATTGAGCCGGCGCAGTATCTAGTTACCCCGCGCCCTGACATGTTCGAGGTCTGGCCGGAAGAGGAGTCCCACGAATGAGCGATTTACTCACAGCAAAAGATGTAGAGGTCAAAATCTTCAAGAAGGTCAGATTCGGCGGTTACTCAGTCCCGGAGGTTGAAGACTTCCTGAATCAGGTTGCCGATGATCTTGAAGCCTACGTTACGCAGATTGACGAGAAGGACGCACGCATTCAGGAGCTTGAAGCGTTCGTGAAAAAGCAGGAGGCCATGACCGACGCAATAAAGGACGCATTAATTCAGGCACGCAAAGCCGCCAAAGACATGGAGGAGCAAGCCCGCACTCAGACCGAGAAAATTCTCGCTGAGGCTGACGAGGAAGCAAAGCAGCATGTAGCCGAGGCGGACGCACTTGTTCAGCAGAAAATTGACGAGGCAGAACGCAAAGCCAACGACATATTAGCCCAGGCAAAAATCAGCGCAGAGGAAATCACCCTGTCAACAGAAGACAGGCGCGCAAAGGCAGAGCATTCACTCTCAACTATTGAGCAGGAGCTTGAATCAAGGCGGCAGGAAGCAGAGTCCCAAGCTGAGGAAATAATATCGTCAGCAAAAGCAGAGGCGCAGAAAGTTCTTGACGAGGCAGAATCGGAGACAGTCCGCCACGAGGGGCAGATGAGATTTCTCAGCCTGCAAAAACAGCAGTTCCTGAAGGACGCTTATTCACTGCTGATAGATTTCGGGAAGATAATCGACCGGGCGCAGGAAGATATTGACGCGGAAATTGAAGCCGACAACGCCGAACATAACGCCCGTGAATCACAGCCCGAATCAGAGCCGGAAGAATACCCCGAACACGATACAGCCCCGGAAGCCGGGACACTCCCGGAACAGGCACAAGAGCCGGAAATTGACAGCCCTGACACGGAACAGCAGTAATCCCGCGCTTGACTCCCCCGTAACAATCCTCGCAGGAGTCGGCCCGAAAACCGCAAAAGCATTCGGAAGGCTCAAAGTTTTCACGCTTGAGGATCTCTTCTTCCTTCTGCCGAGACGCTATGAGGACAGGAGATTTCCCAAGCCTTTGGCCGAACTCAGGCCGGGCGAAACTGAATGCGCCGTTGCGACTGTTGCAGAAATTACAGCGGTGAACGGACGCACAGAGGCAGTAATTACGGACGACTCTGGCTCTGCGCGTGTTGTGTGGTTCACGGACAAGATTTCGGAGTTTGTTTACGAGGGCATGAGGCTGGCTCTTTACGGTCAGCTGAGTAATTACTATCTTGTGCCGCAGTTTTCTCACCCTGAGTTTGAGATTCTCTACAGGAACAAGACTCCGACAATAATCGGCAAAATATTTCCCATTTACCCGGGAACGGCTGACTTGACGCAGAAAGCAATAAAGAAATTTGTTGACAACGCCCTGAATCTTTACGCGCCCTCGCTGCTTTCTGACTTCCTCCCGAAACGTATAACATCGCGCCACAAAATGATGACGCTTGAAGAAGCCGTGAAGACCGTCCACAATCCCAAAGACGAGAACGCATTTATACGCGCAAGGAATCGGCTGTCCTTTGATGAATTATTCCTCCTTCAGGCGGGAGTCATAATGCGGAGGAGGTCATTCACCGGGAAATATCACGCTCACAGCCTGAAGCCCGGAAAAATTTTCGCGAAATTCTCCGACAGTCTCCCGTTCAGGATGACGGACGCACAGAGGATAGCAATCTATGAGATATTCGAGGACATAGAGAAGCCGTATCCCATGAACAGATTATTGCAGGGCGATGTAGGCTCCGGGAAAACTCTCGTGGCAATTTCGGCCATGTTAGCGGCGTGTGATTCGGGCGTTCAGTCCGCGTTCATGGCACCGACAGAAATTTTAGCCCAGCAGCATTATTTGAGCCTGAAAAAGTTTCTTGCCCCCCTCGGCGTGAAAACAGCACTCCTCACAGGAAGCCTCAGAGCCTCCGAACGCCGTCAAATTCTCGCGGGACTTTCTGACGGGAGTATTAATATTGCCATCGGGACTCACGCTCTTTTCTCGGAAGGGGTAACGTTCCAGAATCTTGCGCTCGCCATTATCGATGAGCAGCACAGATTCGGAGTCCTTCAGCGCGGGAGCCTCACAGCAAAATCGGAGGCCCCTCACGTTCTCGCCATGACCGCAACGCCTATCCCACGTACCCTGATTATGTCGATATACGGCGATTTAGAGGTGTCTACGTTAAACGAAATGCCCAAAGGACGCAAGCCCGTCAAGACAACTTCACTAAGTCCACGAAATGCCAAGCGCGTTTACGGAATGATACGCGAGGAAGTCAGCAAAGGCCATCAAGTCTACTGGGTATGCCCCGTAATCGATGAGACAGAGAAAGACCTCCACAGCGTAACAGACGCATTTGACCGCATAAGCTCTGCCATGCCCGAAATGAGGACAGCTATACTTCATGGCCGTCTCCTCGTTGACGAGAAAGCGAAAATAATGCAGGACTTCAGCGAGGGGAAAATTGACATCCTCATAGCAACAACGGTGATTGAAGTCGGCGTAGATGTCCCGAACGCGACAATGATTGTGATACAGGACGCGGGGCAGTTCGGACTCTCCCAGCTCCATCAGCTGCGGGGGCGTGTTGGGCGCGGCGAGGCAAAAAGCTGCTGCGTTCTTCTTGAGAACAACGAGATGTCCGGGGCGGGTGAGTTCAGGGTTGAAGCGATGGTGAAAATTTCTGACGGCTTCGAGCTTTCAGCGCGTGATTTGGACTTGCGCGGGCCGGGGGAAATCTGCGGGACTCATCAGCACGGCGTTACGGATTTCAGGGTTGCGGACTTGATTCGGGACGAGAAAATTTTGACTCTTGCGCGTGATGAGGCGAAAAAGCTGCTTGATGATGATCCTGATTTGAGGACTGAGCCGGACTTGAAGCGCGAAATTCTGCGGAGGCTCGGCGGAGTTTTGGAGCTTGCCGCGACATCATGAAAGACTGGGCGGAACTCATTGACCCCGAAAGAGAATCCCGGGATAAATTCTTTGCGTACCTTCTGCGGAAAACATCAACAAAGAAGCAGGCGCGTGAATATCTGCACCGCATGAAGCTACCTGAGTCATTATTGGACGAGGCCACAGACGCGGGATTGATTGATGATTTGGCATATGCCCGGCTTTTTGCTGACGGCCACACCTCATGGGGCAACGCGAAAATTTCGCATGAACTCTCAACGCGGGGAGTGTCGCGGGAAAATATACGGTCTGCGCTTGATGATATTGCTGACGAATCCGAAAGGGCGCGGGAAATTTCCGGCAGCCTCCGGGAGTCAGGAGTCGAGGAAAGGAAAATAAAATCCCGGCTTATTTCGAGAGGATTCACGGACAGGGCAGTGAATGAGGCGTTAAGGGAGGAATAAATCCCCCTCACCGTTACAGCAAGGGGGATGGCGTTTTACGCAAATAGCTCCGAGATAATATCAGCTACCTTTTCTACTTTGTTCACCTTCACGACATTAGACCCGCAGAAAAATAGTCCCGTCTCCCAGTTCCCCACCTGAGCGTCAACAAGCGCCGCGGCAATGCAGAATGTTTCCTTTGTCTTGCGGTATCGGCAGTGCGTCAGGCAGTTTGCGAAACATGGCTTACTCTCTACTTCACCTTCAAGATATTTCGCCACAAACGGATTCTTTATCGCCCTCCCAGGCAAACCTGCAGGGCTGTGAATCAATACAACGTCTTCCTCCTTCGCGTCAATATACGCCTGCTTGAACCTGTCGGAAGCGTCCCCCTCAACAGTGCAGGCGAACCGCGTACCCATCTGAACGCCCGATGCACCCAGCGCAAACACCCGTTCAAGGTCTGACCTGTCCCAGATTCCCCCGGCCGCTATCACCGGTATGTCGCTCTTCATTTCGTCATGTACATACCGCACGACATCGGGCAGCGCGTTTTCGAGCCTCAATGCGGGATCGTAGACCTGCTCTATAGTCATCGCTCCCAAATGCCCCCCGGCTGTGGCTGGCTCCTCAACAACAAATGCGTCCGGGACTCGGTGATATTTCTTTTCCCAGTGCCGTGTGATTAGGCTTGCGGCTTTCGCTGATGAGACTATCGGCACTAGGGCGACATCGGGAAAATCTTTCGTGTAGTCCGGCAGCCTCAGAGGAAGTCCCGCGCCCGATATGATGATGTCCGCTCCTCCTTCTGCTGACGAGCGCACCTGCCTGTCGTAGTCCGTCAATGCTACCATGCAGTTCACCGCGATTATTCCTTCAGGGCCGGCGATTGATTTGGCTTTTGCGACTGCTTCCTTCAGGACTATCTCATTCACGTCAAAATAATTATGCTTCTCTATCTGGAACAAGGGCGAGTCATGAGCAAGTCCGACGCTGGCAATTGTCCCTATTGCGCCGTTTTTCGCGACATGGCCGGCTAGGTTCGGCCCGGATATATCGACTCCCATTCCCCCCTGTATTAGAGGGTACTTAGGCTTGTATCTCCCTATCTTTAGTACAGGCATGGCCAATTCTAAGCACACCTTTCATTTTGTGATGATTACGCAAAGTATATCATTAGACGGCTGATTCTCTATGAGTGATTGAGCGTGTTTATACTCGTTTTAGCTTGACAATGAAGCAAGTCCCCTCACCCTTTTTGCTGACCGCTGAAATTTTCCCGCCGTGTGCCTCGACAGTAGCCTTCACGATAGCCAGTCCGACCCCGCTTCCGCCCGTAACACGAGTCCGCGACTCATCAGCCCGCCAGAAACGCTCAAAGATATTCGGCAAATCCTCCGGCGCGATTCCGATTCCAGTGTCGGCAACCTCTATAACAGCGTCATCATCACGCGCATATAGCCTCAGCGTAACATTCCCGCCCGCGTCAGTGTAGCGCAGTGCGTTCGACAGAAGATTATCGATTACATGACGGAATTTTTCACGGTCAATTTCACATTTCACGGTCTCAAGTTCAGCCGTCAGATTTATTCCTGCTTTCGCAAAAACAGGTTTGAAGCTCTCTGCTACATACTCAAGAAACTTTTTCATGTCTGTGATTTCGAGGTCAAGCCGCAAAGTTTCTCCCTCAATCCGCGACAATACGTCAATGTTCCCGATTAAGTCAGCGAGTCTTGTCATCTCGTTCACGCAAAGGGTGAGGCGTTCGGGAGTCGGCTCAAGTATTCCGTCAGCAATCGCTTCAATCTGAGTCCGCGTTACAGTGAGGGGAGTCCGCAGTTCGTGCGCTACGTCAACCATCAGCCGCCGCCGCAATTTTTCCTGACCAGCCAATGACCGCCCAAGATCCTCAACGCCTCGCGTTAATGCGTCAAGCTCACGGATTCCCACAGGCTTTGACTCTTCATGAACGTCATAATCTCCCCGCGCAATGTGTTTCGTTCTCTCAATGGCCGCAATAACAGGACGGCTTAATCTCCCGGCAACAACATAGCCGACTCCGCACGCGCAAAGTATCATCACTAACGCCCCTCCCATAGTGTAGCGCATTAGGTACGATATGAACGACATCTCATAGCGTCCTGAAGGAAGCCTGCGCTCAATTTCGAGTCGTCCGATGTTCCCCGAAAGTTTCACCGTAATGTGCTCGGTTTCGGCTGTGTTTGCTGACGGGGGAGTCTCCTGCGCGGAGCTGTGCATTCTCATGCGGGGCATTGGCATGGGACGGAGCGTGTATATCTCATTCCCGAAAGAGTCGACAAGGACAATAATCATCCCTGCCCACTGCGGAGCGGGGCGCAATATGTCCATCACCCTGCGGCGTTTCCATACTCCGCCTTCCTCGCTGTAGAGTTCAGACAATGACTCGCCGAGATTCTCAAGATCCGCCTGCCTGCGCTGAATCTGGTAATTCCTGAAAGCGTCAACGCTCAATTTCAGACCCAGCACAGGCACAACGATTCCCGCAAGCACCGCAAGAATCACATACAGCATTAGGAAGTGAGAACGGAGAGACTTACTTTTCATCGTCAAACCTGTAGCCGAATCCGTAGACCGTTTTAATCCATCCATTTTCGTGGCCTGGCTCGGCTAATTTCTTGCGGAGATTCTTTATGTAGGTGTCTATTGTCCTGTCGAAACCGTCATAATCATCGCCCAGTGCTGACCGTATAATCTCGTCTCTTGACCATGTGCGGACCGGGCGCGACGCGAGAGTCGAAAATATGAGGAACTCGCTTTTTGTTACGGGGATAGATTTCCCGTCCTTGCGGATTTCTACCCTCTCCGGGTCAATCTCTATTCTTCCGTCAGCAAAGAACCCGGACGCTATATTGTCCCTTGCCGCTGTCGGCCTCATCTGAGCGCGGACTCTTGCCATCAAAACGCGGGGGCTGAAAGGTTTTGCGACGTAATCATTTGCGCCTATGTCAAGACCGTAAACGACATCAGACTCTCCGGTCTTGGCGGTGAGCATGATTATCGGGACTTGGGATTTTTCCCTGATACGCCGGCAGACTTCCTCGCCTGAAAGTTTCGGGAGCATTAGGTCAAGAATGACGAGGGAAATATCTTCGCGGTCAAAAATTTCGAGGGCTGATATTCCGTCAGCGGCTGTTACTGTGTCGTAGCCCTCGCGCTTTGCGTATGCACTGACGACTTCAGCGATTGCGGCTTCGTCCTCAACGATTAAAATTTTCATGGGTGAATCAGACTCCTTCACAAGAATTATAGATTGATTTCACTGCGCGTTCACAATCCGGGATTATTCTATCAGCGTTGAAACAAGGAGGTAACGAAAAATGAAGAAGACGAAAATCACATCGGCATTGATGATAATAGCAGCAGGAAGCGCATTACTCTCAGCGAACATTGCAGGAGCAGAGAAGGTAGAAGCGTCGAGGCATCATCACGGGCATTTTCCCTCGCCCCCGCCGCGTGAATGGCGCAGAGGCCCGGAGCATCATCACCACATGCCCCCGCACGAGTTCGATAGAGGCCCGCAGCATATGGGATTTCATGAAGGGCCGGGAAGAGATTTCCCGCCTCACAGACATCACAGAGGGCCGGGACATTTTCCGCCGCCCCCGCCGCCTGAAAGAGGATGCCCCCCGCGCTGGTAGGGTATAATTACAGCAGTGAAGAAAGGAGAAATCTTGCCATGAAGAAAGCAATGACAGCAGGATTAGTGATAGCGGGAATAATAGCGTTGTCGGGAACATCATTCGCGGAAAACAAAACAGGCAGAATTATCCGGGACAGCGGTGTGAAAGCCGCAAAGACTCAGACAGGCGGACAGAGACCGCCGGAGCTGCCGGAAGGATTCGACAGAATGAACCGCCCTATGAGCCGGGACAAGAGGCCGCCCCTCCCGCCTGACGGAAGGCACCCAAGAATCAGCGGGGACAAAAGGCCGCCCTTCCCGCCGCACTCAGGAGACAGAAGACCGCCCGAACACAGAATGAACAGGACATCACAGCAGGGTGTACAGCCCAGAAATTAGGAGGAATAATCATGAAGAAAGTATTAGCGTTAGTGTTAGTGTGCGTAGTGTGTTGTGTTACGGGGACAGCATTAGCCCGTACGAAAGACAGCCAGCCCCGCAGGAATCCTCCCGCGAGAATGGAGCAGCAGATTCCCGGCCATGACGCACCTAAGCCCGCTCCCTGCGCCGGAAGCAGAATCTTCACACCCGACATGCCCAAGGAAATCCGCGAGAAGGCCGCCGAACTCGCCAAGCTGAGAATTGATCTTGAGGAGGCCATGACATCACGCCCGCTCAACAGGGAGAAAGCTCTTGAGGTTCACGCGAAAATGCTTACGCTGAAGCAGGAGATTGAGACATGGAGATTCACGCGGAGGCTTGACCGCATAGAGGAAAGACAGAAGAAAGGACTTTCCCCCGCGCCGGAAGATGTGAGTCCGTCAGCAGAAGAGGAAACAGCCGAGACTCCCGCAGAGTAAAATCACAGGAAGAAAATCATCCTCCCCGGTCAGAAAATGGCCGGGGATTTTTTATCTGCTATAATTCAGGCATTAATCCCCAAAAATTTTATTGACTGCGTGAATAATTATGAAAAATGTGATGAAAGTTGTACTGTTTATTTCTGTCGGAGGGCTTGTGGCCTTTAACATTTTCGACAGCCTTTTGCATAAGGTTGCGGACAATATTTTTGTCGGAGGAACTGTCATCATACACAATCACAGCGATAATGACAGCAAAATTTCAGGCGTGATTCATTCTGTCGACATACAGCAGAATATCCCCGCAACAATTTCTGAGTCGCCGCCAAAAACTAACATTCCCGAAAATATACCGCCCGTTACCGTCAATCAAGCCTCAAAAGACACAAAGCCAGCCGTTGTTCCGCAAGCGTCGCAAGACATAAAGCCCGTTATCGTTCAGACAATCTCAAATGACACATTAGCCGCAAAAACTTTCAGCAAAGATTCGAGTCCTCAAGAAAAATTTTACAGGACAGAATTAATCTATCAGTTCATAATCAAACACTCAGATATTTTCACACGCAGAAAAAATGAATCGCCCGCAAAAATTTCAGAGGACATGAAAACGTTTGAGCCTCAGAAAATTTCGCATGACATTCACGCCGTGACTCTCAGCGATGACTCAGCACCTGAAAATTTCACGTTCACAGGATGGCACAAGACCCGCAGTAGCGTAGATATTCCGCAAGCATCGCAAGACAAACAGCCATTTATTGTTCAGGAAATCTCATATGACATAAAGCCCGCTGTCATTCAGCAAGAACCAAATGACACACTGCCAGCAGAAACGTTCAGCAAAGATTCGAGTCCTCAAGAAAAAATTGACAGGACAGAATTAATCTATCAGTTCATAATCAAACACTCAGATATTTTCACACGCAGGAAAAATGAATCGTCTGCAAAAATTTCAGAGGACATGAAAACGTTTGAGCCTCAGAAAATTTCGCATGACATTCACGCCGTGACTCTCAGCGATGACTCAGCACCCGAAAATTTCACGTTCACAGGATGGCTTAAGACTCGCAGCAGCGTAGACACTCATTCATTCACGCTGACTCATTCATGCGCGGCAAATATATCGTTCACACCTTCTGACGGCGACAAAGCGTATTACGTTCTGACAGTGAGAGGGGACTCCGGCCATGTCATTACGCGCAAGACGATCGACAGCGAGAACCTTCACACAGGAACGGGGAATATATATCTGCGTCCGGGAAATTACACGGTGAACATTGAGCGGGGCTATTCATGGAGCGGGAAGCCCTACAGAATCACAGTCAGCACTTCACGCGTCAGCAACGCCGAGCAGGAGAGCAACAATTCTCCGCAGACAGCAAATGTTATCCCGCTGAATAAAAATGTCAGTGCCTCGTCAGGAACGCATAATGACACGGATTATTTCACGTTCACGCTTGAGAAGCCGATGATGATTCGCCCTTGCCTTGAGTTTCGCGAAGTCATGAACGGAAGAAGGGTATACGACAAGAAATTTTACGGGCTTACAGTTGATGACAGAAATTTTGTCTTCAGGGGGGACGCAACGCCGTCGAGGAAGATCAAGCCATTTGTTTTGGACGCGGGGAAATATATAATATCAATATCCCGTTTAGAGCCTGAAGAATTAGAGCTTGGACTCCATGAATACACATTAAGAGTCGACGCTCAAGAATTAATGTAGGGAGGAATTACAGTGAGGAAAATTTTTGCGTTTGCGCTAGTTATTGCTTTGATGTTCGCGGGGATTTCGTTTGCGGATGACGGCGAGAAGCTCAAGATTGATGATGTAACGTTCGGTAAAGCCTACAAGATTAAGGGCTATGCGGTGATTACGTTTCAGGAGTTCAGCTTTGTGGATTCTATCGGGCAGCTACATACGCTGAATGTCGAAAGCGGAAATGAAGCTGATATAGCACTTCTCAAAGCGGACATAAGAAACTTACAGAAGAAAGATGTAAATTTTCTGGGCAGCATAAGCGTGCAAGCTGTATATGATGACGAATACGAATATAACGGGCTTACAGGGCAGTTCAATTACAACCGCAGCAAAACAGAATTTGCCCCGGACTTCTCTATAGAGCCTATGTACACAGGGCATTACGGATTTTTCTGCAAGATCCCGAATTACCCCGTGCAGGACAAAACAGTACCCCTCAGAATGACAATCACGATTGACGGCAACGAGTTCACATACAACATACGAAAGTAACAAAAATTCCCCCCGTCAGAATGAATCCGGCGGGGGGATTAGTGTCTCTATATTTCCCTGATGATGATATTCCTTGCCTCGTTCACAGGGATATTTTTCTGACTTGCGATTTCTTTCACGTCTTCATATTCCGGGACTCTCCGCAAAATTTCTCCGTCAAGCTCCGTAACTTTCACCCGGACTTTTCCCAGCGATGTATCAGCCTCCTCAACATGCCACTTCAGGCGGAGGCGGTCAAAATCTTTCAGCCTGACTCCCTGCGATGTAGTGTCAGTGAGAATCACCCGGCATAATTTCACGGCGTTTTCCGGGACAGTGAGACAGCATAATTTCACGCCCGGCCGGAATTTTTTCATGCTGATATTTTCCGTCCAAACGTCAAGCGCACCCGACTCAAACAGTTTCGCGCAGACAGACTCATAATCCTGCGGGTTCATGTCGTCAATGTTGCACTCAATCAGCGTAACTTTCTCGTACACAAGCCCGCCGGCCTCGTCCGCGCTGTCAGTCAGAACAGCCCGCAAAGCGTTGGGCATTTCGTCTGACTCATGATTCCCGAATCCGAATCCCGAAATCGTGATTTTCCCCGCAGGTATTGCCCCGAATCCGTCAGCAAGAATCTTCACCAGCAATGCCCCTGTAGGAGTCGTGCGTTCCATCGGCGAGCCGTTTGCGAAAACAGGAAGCCCCCTCAGCAAATATTCAGCCGCCGGAGCAGGCACAGGCAATACGCCGTGAGCGCATTTAACCGTACCTGAGCCGACATTAACGGGCGAACATATCACACGCGGCCAGCCAAGAGCCTCCATAAGCACGAAAGCCCCGGCAATGTCGATGATTGAGTCAACCGCTCCAACCTCGTGAAAGTGAATCTCGTCCGGCGTTGTCCCGTGTACGTGTGCTTCAGCCTCAGCCAGCAATGAGAACGCCCGCAATGTTTCGCGCTTCACCCTCTGAGAGAGTCCGCTCCCGGAAATTATCGCCTCTATGTCGCGCAAATGCCTGTGATGATGGTGCGAGTCATGCTCGTGGGCGTGGGCGTGGACTGTGGCGTGTTCATGGCCGTGTTCATGCTCGTCTCCGTGAAAGACTCGAACGTCAAAATTTATCCCGGCGATTCCGTTCCTTGTAGTGTGTTCTATGATTATGTCGTACTCGTCATCAATTGCATGAATCTTCCCGATTTCGTCGCGTATTATTTCGGGATTGGGTACGAGATTCAGCAATGCCCCTATGAACATGTCGCCCGCAATCCCCGCGAAACAGTCAAGATATAACGTCTTCAATCATTGAGCCTTCTTTCATGTGTATGCTAATAATTCCTCGAACGGGTCAGCCTTCTTCTGCGGGATATTCTCACGGTGATACGGCCTCGCGCTTCCTGAGACTGCCCGCAGTACTGTGCGCTCTTCATTCTCCGCTAACATCGGGACAACTGTTGACGAGTCAATCTCACACGCGAATGATATATCCTTGCTGTACCCTATCTGCGTCAAGTACTGCGCGTGATTCGATTTCCTGACGCATGACTCTGTGTCGTTTCCGCTTGCCTGCCACAAAGTGAGAGCGATTCTTGCGCTGTCTGACATTATGACTTCTCCGCGCCTCAATAAATCCTCAATGACTGCCCCGGCGCATAGGGTATCTTCCCATGAGGGGCGGCCTTTCCTGCCTGAGCAAAGAATCCCGACACGAGTCCCAATCGTCAAAGCGTAATCGACACACGCAGAATAATTCCTGAGACTTACGGCCATGACAGGACAGCCGGACGACTCAGCCTCAAGCAATGCGCCTGTTCCGTTTGTTGTTGACATTACACCGCAGTAATGCTCCCGGATTATGTCATAATTCAGGTCAAGCGGAGAGTTTCCCATGTCGAAACCTTCAGGGGGGATTCCGTTCACCTCGCCCATGAGAAGAGGAGATGACCCCCGCGCTTTGAGTTCAGCGACAAGATTCCGCGCCTCATCGGGGGATTTCACCGGGTAAAGCTCAGTCCCGCCAAGCTCAAACCAGCGTGTCATTACGGTAGTCGCCCGGAGAACGTCAATAACCATCCACAAATCAGCGGACGGAAGATAGTTTTTTCCTCCCCCGCCCGCGAAAACTAAATCAGCCTCGTATTTTTCCCTCATGAATCAATACGCTTTCGCAAAAACTGTGAGCCTTGCGCCGTCATTGCCCGTGATGATACATTTGCCCGTGTCATTCCCCGGCAAAACCACGCGGGGAGTCGCGCCGGTTTCCTCTCGGATTCGTGTCTCATCGTCCTTAGTGCCTCCGAAATATGCCCGGACGAATCCGCCCTTGTCCGCGATAATTTCTTTCAACTCGTCATATGTCGCTGCGTCATGAGTATTTGCTTCCCTGAAGTCTTTTGCGCGTGTGAAAAGATTAGCTTGTATATCGTCAAGAGTTTTTATCACAGTCGGAATTATGTCGTCATTTCTCACGTCAATTTTTGCTCCTGTGTCCCTGCGTACAAGTCTGACAGTCCCGGCCGCTAAATCTTTCTCGCCAAGCTCAAGCCGTAACGGGACTCCCTTCTGAAGGTGCGCGAAAAATCTATCTCCCGGCCTCATGTGGAAGTCAGTATCAACTTTCGTATACATTCCGCCTAATTCCGCGTCAAGTTTTTCTGACAGCTCTTTGGCTTTCGGGAGAATGTCATTTGCGGCGACTGCCTCATCTTTCGAGATGGGAAGAATTACGGCCTTCACGGGAGCGATTCGGGGAGGAATTACGAGTCCGTCATCGTCCGAGTGTGTCATGATAAGCGCGCCGATAGAACGAGTCGAGAGTCCCCAGCTTGTAGTCCAGCAGTAAGACAATTCGCCGTCCCTGTTCTGATACTGAATCTCGAAAGCCTTGGCGAAATTCTGTCCGAGAAAATGACTCGTTGCTGACTGTAACGCCTTTGTGTCGCTCATCATTGCCTCGCATGTGTACGTGTCTTCAGCTCCGGGGAATCTTTCTCCCGCTGTCTTTTCGCCCGAAAGCACCGGCACCGCTAATTCTTCCTCAAGCACCTTCCTGTAGACGTTAAGCATTCTGATAGTTTCCTCGCGGGCTTCCTGCTCTGTTTCGTGTGCTGTGTGTCCTTCCTGCCATAGAAATTCGGACGTTCGCAGGAACAGGCGCGGGCGTTTCTCCCAGCGCATTACGTTGCACCACTGATTAATGAGAACAGGAAGATCCCGCCATGACTGTATCCACTTTGAGTACATGTAGCCGATAACGGTCTCTGATGTCGGGCGGACTGCGTAAGGCTCTTCGAGTTTCTCGCCGCCTGCGTGCGTAACCATAGCCAGCTCCGGGGTGAATCCCTCTACGTGTTCGGCCTCTTTGCGGAAAAATGAGTCGGGGATAAGGAGCGGGAAATATGCGTTTACGTGGCCGGTCTTCTTGAACTCAGCGTCAAGTTTGGCCTGTATATTTTCCCAGAGCGCATAGCCTGTCGGACGTATCACCATACAGCCTCGAACGGGGGCATAATCTGCGAGTTCCGCCGCTTTGATTACGTCAAGATACCACTGCGAATAGTTTTCTTTTCTCGGTGTGATGTTTCGTGCCAATTTCTATTTGTCCTCCTTTTGTGTTTGCCAGATTGTTTTTACTCCGCCGTCCGCGCAAATTTCAGCAATCTCGTAAACGCTTTTTGTTACGGCAGAAAGTTTCCCTATAGTCTGTTTCACGGCGATTTCCCAGAGAGTAACGATGCTCACATAGACATTATCACTGCTGAATATGATTTCCCTTGCGGTGTCAGATAATTTCTTGTCCCCTGTCATGTGCCAGACTAATGCGCAGGTGTCAAGCAGATATTTCATACAACGGCCTCCTGTGGTACAGCAGAGTTGCGTTCTGCCGCTTCCCTCAGCTTCTTAAGCTCGCTGGAAAACACAAGCTCCATAGGGTCGTCAAAATCATCCGCAACTTTAATTTTGCCTCTCAGCAGTCCCGGCAAATCCCGCGGCTTTCCTCTTGGCTTGTCAGGCTGTCCGAGACTCACAGGGCATTCGCTAAGGAATCTCATGTAGTGTATCAGCTCCGACAGCTTGAAATCCGGAACAGTCTCAAGAGCGAGCGCGGCTTCTTCCCTCAGTGTCATAATTAACTCCCCTCCTTTACGTTATCTGCCAGAGTGTTTTTACTCCGCTGTAGCGCGGGATAATTTCATCACTTGTGAGAATCGTATATCCCTCTTCAATTGCTGAGGCGATTATGATTCTGTCGAACGGGTCGCGGTGTATCAATGGCAATTGCTTTATGCGCTCGAAGTACCTGCACTCTAACGGAAGAACGGTAATTTTTTCCTCCCTGCATTTGTCTTCAAGCTCAAAGCTCGTCATAGGCAGGCTGATTTTCCCGGTTGTCTGCTTTATTGCAATCTCCCACAATGTGGCTTGGCTGAGATAAATATTCTCGCTGGTGTCTATTATCTCCCTCACTGCCTCCGGAAGTCTGCCGCTGGTCTCTATGTACCATATGAACGCGCATGTATCAAGCAAATACATCAGACTGCGACCTCCTGCAATTTTTCCTGTCTGTTTCCGCGCATGGCCTCAAGCACCCGCATTTCATCAGGCGAAACAAATTCCATCGGATCACCGAAATCATCAGACATCCAGATTTCTCCTTTAACCCATCCGCCCGAACGATACTGCTTTCCCTTCCGGACTTCCGCAGTTCTCTCCTTCTCCGAGCTTGCTATGAGGTAGCGTGCGAAATCCATAACCTCATGCCATTTTCCCGCCGGCACTGCCTCAAGAACCTTCAAATCTTCCTCACTCAGTATCATCTTTCTCCCTCCTTCCTACGGCAAAGGATAATGATCCCATATCGGCACACCCAGGAAAAATCCCGTCTTCAGTTCCTCAGAGCCGTACATTATTGCCAGCTTCATGTCGATTATGTTGTTCGGGAAATTCACGGCAAGCCCTACTTCCCACGGAGCGTCTATCTTTCCCCAGCCCTTGTCCATAGCATAGCCCCAGCTCGCGAAAATCTCACCCGCCAAGACTCCGACCGCCGTTCGGTTAAGTATCTTCCTGAAAGCTAGGTTAGCCCAGAACATTCGCTCGGCCTCAATGGGATTCGCCGCCACAGAGTAAAGCTCCTCAGCCGCCCCCAAGTACACCGCGTGCGCTCTCCTGTTCATGTCGCCCTCAGCAAAACCAAGACGCAGATACGTCCTCCAAAGGCTCGAAACATCAAGCGGCTTGAAGTAAGTCAGCCTGTAATTTATCTCGTCAAAGCTCGGCCACCAGGCATTGACCTTCCACGCATAGCCCCTCGTAGGGTCTGAAGGCATGTCAAGAGTGTCATATTCCGCAAAGAACGTAAGACCGCCAGATTCCGTGCCGTCTTTTGTTGAAATTGCGTTCCCGTCAACATGCTCATACGCATATCCGAATCCCATATTGACATCGCCCAGCGTGAAAAGCCGCGCAATTCCCGTCGCGTATCTGTCCCAGTCCCGGAGGTGGTCATCTTCCCCGGCAGGCCGCCAGTTTTGTGCGCTGAATGTGAACTGCCATCCGTCCATAGGCTGAGGGGCTGTCTGATATGTCAGGTCAAATCCCCACTGCTCTCCGATTTTCGCCACGCCCACAAGTGAGTCATACTCCGACAAAATTCCGTTCAGCTCGCCTTTCAGGTAAAGCCATCTGTTTGGGTGAAGGTTTGTCGTGTAACCTGAAATCCCCGCTTTAATCTCAGGGGACCTCCTCACGTCAATACGCACAAGGACATCTCCCGAAGCCGTCCGCCCTAACTGGTAGTCCGCCATGTCAATACCGACTGATTCCGAAAGCCTGTCGAGGCCGTCAGCTATCTTCTTGTCGTCCACTGGCTTGCCTATCCATCGCAGCATTCTTTTCCGCACAAGCTCGGCCATTTTCGGCGGAAGTCCGTGAACTTCAACATCACCGACAATATTATTCTGCTTACTTTCTTCCTTCTTCAGCGTGAAAAGCTCCGGGCCTGTCTCGGAGAGTGCTTTTATCTCGTCAAGATGTTTCATTGCCTCTTCAGTGCCAAGCGCGATTACTATTTCAGGGTCTACATTGTCAAGCGTACCCATCCCGGAAACATCCGGCTTCAGCAGTATATCCGCCGCTAATGCTTCCTCGTCTGTCGTACGCCTCATCAGAATCGTCAATGACTGATTCAGCACATCCATGTATGAATTTACTTTGCTTTCCATCGCCCCGGAAATGTCGACTGCTACAATCGGTACGCCGGGGAATAATTCTTTGGCGGTGTAAACAGGAAGGTTTGAGACTATTCCGCCGTCAACAAGAAGATGATCATCAATCTTCCACGGCTCGAACACCATCGGAATCGACATTGATGCCCTCATTGCCGCCGCTAAGTTGCCTTCTTTGAGGACTACTTTCTCCCCGGTGTTTATGTCCGTCGCAACTGCCGCATACGGTATAGGGAGGTTGTGAAAATCCGTCTCGGTAACATGCTTCATGAGCTGGGAAAAATACCTGAACAGCTTATCCCCCGTTAAGAGTCCTTTAGGCCCTACCTGCCCTTCCTGCTTCTTGTAGGTCAGAAGGCTGACGGTGTTTGTCTTTGCGCGTCTGTCGTTGCCCGTGAAGACGAACATAGGCCCGGTGTTTTCGCTGAGGAGGCTGGGAAGGTCTAACTCCTTCAAGATTCTGTGCATGTCCCTTGTTGAGTACCCGCTCGCCCTCAAAGCCCCCATCAAAGCACCCATGCTCGTGCCGACAATCCCGACAATCTCGACTCCGTTTAGCTCTAACGTCTCCATGACTCCCAAGTGAGCGAATCCCTTTGTCCCTCCGCCCGAAAGAACGAGAACGACTCCCGCGTCCCCCTGAATCGGAGTCATTGCTATAATCACCGCGGCCATGAATGCGAATATACAGCGTCTGAACATGAAAATTATTCCTCCCTCTTAATGTGAAAAACGGCTCCGGCCCATTCAGACCAGAACCGCCCGGTTGATTTCATCTGCGATATGCGAAACTGTTACAGGCTAGTCAATTTTGAACGACAGCACAAGATAAAGCCCCCCTGACGGCTGAAGCTCAAAAGGAAGCGTGAAGCTCCTCATGCCGTTGTCCTCTTTCGTTACGTTCCTGATATTTTCCCCTACGATTAATTGCGGCGGCGTTACGTCTACAGTACCCAGTGCGCTCTGAACCAATGCGCGCCCGCCTATCATGTTAGACAGCTCGCCTATTACGCTCATTGATACGTCATCGCCTAACTGAGGCATTATCATTCCGCCCGACATGGCTTTGATGATGTTGTCGAAGCCGTCCTTGTTAAGCATGATATTGACAGTTCCGCGTGAGCCTACGCCGACGACTCCAATTAAGGCGGTTGTGCAGATATTGCCGACTTTTATTCCCGGGGAAACTTTTGACTTGTTGAGGGTGATATTAAGCCCTACTTCTCGCCCTACGGAAAGAACAGCCGATGCAAAACTATTTACCAGAGCGATTAGTTTATCGTTACCGGCCATCTGAAATTAATCTCCCTCCCTGTAATTTATATTGTCATTGGAATTTGAATTTGCATTATTATAGCTTATTCCCGCGTATATCTCTATATTCTTTCAGCCCGCGCAGAGCCACAGCCCACGCCGCTAAATCATCAATCACTCTCGGCGGGACTCTCATCCCCTCCGGCAGAAGACGCACGAAAATTCCCGGCCTGTGAAGCCTCCAATAGAGACTCCGCGCTTCAAGCGTCGTGTTCCTCTCGTCAACCGTAATAATCTCATGGCCGACAATCTTTCTCACTCGCTCCGTGAAAGCCCTGCCAGTAGTCCCGTTCCCAATCACGATAAATTTCACGCGGGACATTATTCCGTCAGCAAAAGAAATATCACCCTCAATGACATACGGCGAGAAGTCCGCAAAAAATTTCTCTGTCTCCTCTGTCGGAAATATCCCGGACATCACTAACTCCCCGTCAAGACTCACGAACGCGAATCCGGTTTTGTCCCTCCCCGGGTCAAACCCTAAGGCTATACCGTCTTCCCTAATGTGTATTGCCATCTGTCAAGAAGCCAGAGCCATTGACCGGGACGCTCCTTTATGAGGCTCTCTATATGCTCGTTGCAGAGTCTTATACTTGCGGGAATGTCCTCGCCGAACGGCCTGCCGTTAATGTCGTTCATGTCGCTGAGTATTCCGTGAAGCCGTATGTGATGCCGTGAAGGGTGCTTAATGTCGCGCCAGTGTACCCCGTGAATTATAGGGCAGCGGAATTTTCGGTACAGCTTGATGATACCCTCGTGAGTCCGCGCAGGGAGTCCGAGAAATTCGGAGGGGATTCCGTCCTGCCGTGCATCTAAGTCCTGCATAATCACAAGAACTTCCCCGGCCTTCAGAACGCGGAATATTTCCCGCAGGCCCGTATCACTGTCAATCATGGCCATGTGCGAAATGTTTTCCCTTGTTGACATTATGACCGACTCGACTCCTTTGTCCCTTTGAGGAGTGTAGACCGCGTGAAGGTGAAAGCCCTCGTGAATGACTCTTGCCGCGGCGTATTCCCAGTTGGCGTAATGCTGGCACATGAGGATTGCCCCGTTCCCCCGCGACAATGCCGAGCGCAAAACGTCAATGCTTTCTGCGGGAAACTCTACAAGCTCATTGATACGTGATATGACTTTGGGCAGGCGGATAAATTCTGCGGCTGACATTCCGAGATTGGCGAACGAGTCCCGGATTATTCCGCGTGATATTGTTACGCCGACTCCCAGAGACGAAACGCACCGCGCCTCGCACCTGTCTGTTGTCTTCCATAAAATGAGACGGAGAACCCGCCCGATGAATTTCCCGAAGGCAAGCGCGAAATTATGAGGCATGATTCGAATCAGTCCGACAAAAAATTTCAGCGTGATTAATTTCCTCCTGATGAAAATTTTTCTCATAATATCATGTAAAATTACCATGTATATTTTCACGGGGAGAGTTTTCCATGTCGCTCAGAGAATGCAAAGTCTGCAAATCGCTTTATGATGATGAAACCTTCATAGGCACGACAGAAATATGCCACGACTGCCGCATGAGGCTTGAAGGAACTTATGCCCGAATCCACAACTACATACGCGAAACAAAAGACATCGACCCCGCCAAGATAATGGAAGCAACAAAGACAACTCCCGCCGAAATGGAGATAATTCTTGAGCTTGGCTGGATGGAGCGCGATATTCAGACCTACACCGACACAGTAACAGAGCGCAGAAAGTTAGCGAAGGAATTTGCCGAGGAGCTTGCGAAAATGGTCGAACATCACAAGGCGACTACATACGGCGGAGTTTACCAGCGTTATAAAAACAGGCGCAAGAGGAAAAAATAACACGGAGGGGATAAAGAATGCCATTAACAGAGTGCAGATTATGCCGGAGAATCTATAACGGCTTTGAGGGTCAGCGTGTCTGCGGGAACTGTATACGCAGGCTTGAGGAAATATACGGGCGCGTTCACGAGTATATGCGCGACAATCAGGACAAGGATTTTGACCTTGAGACTCTCGCCGATGATATGGAGATAAGCCCTGTTGATATTCAGGCTCTCGTTGACCTGGGATATATTGAGCGGGACTTGCAGACCTACAGCCGCGAAAAGAAAGGCTCACGGCAGAAATTAGCGGAGGCGATTAACGCGGAGGCCGAGAAACTCAAACGCAACATCAATACATACGGCGGAGTCCTTTACGCCCGGGACAGTCAGAACAAGAAGAATGACGGTCGGCACTATGTTTACGACACCCAGAAGCGGAAATGATGACTCAGACTCTAATCATCGCGGGGATTCTCGGAGCGTGTCTCGGCTCGTTCCTGAACGTAGTCGCGCACAGAAGCATTCAGGGGCGTTCATGGCGGGGGAATGAGCGTTCAGCCTGCGAGTCATGCGGCCATGTGCTAGGGGTGATTGAGCTTGTCCCGGTAATATCATGGCTCATACAGCGGGGAAGGTGCCGACACTGCGGGGCGAAAATTTCTGCGCGTTATATCATCGTTGAAGTAATCTGCGCGGCTCTTGCCGTAACAATAATATACCGCTGGCGGCTGACATGGGCGGCACTGATTGCGGGAATTGGGACTTGCGGGCTTGTCTTGAACTCTCTGACGGACTACGAGTCGGGAGATGTCTTTGACGTTTTCGCGGTTGCGCCCGGGATTGTGTGCCTATTGCTGAGGATTGCGGGAGGATTTCCGGCGGTGCTTGACGGACTCGCGGGGGCTGTTTCGGGCTGGGCGGTCTTTGCGGTGATAATCGTGCTTTCACGCGGCGGAATGGGCTGGGGCGATGCTGTATTCATGGCCGGGATCGGTGCGGCTATGGGCTTGAAGTTCACGCTCTTTGCGTTCTACGCGGGAATAATGTCCGGGGGCTTCTGGGTGATACTGATGATGATAATCGGCCGTCTTCACTGGGGAAGGGGAGAGTCGATTCCGTTAGTGCCGTTTCTGTCAATAGGCTGCTTTCTGACGATGATATTCGGCCCGGAGATTTTCGCGTATCTTGGCGGGCGTATGTTGTCGCCGGAAATATTTTCGGTATCATGGCCGTTTGCGGCTGTAAATTAATGAGGAGGTCAAAAAATGATTCGTGATGTAACAGGAGTAGAGGCTGAGAATTTAGCGGGCGGAAAAGGGAAGGCAATGCGCTATGTGATAGTGCCGCCGGAGGAGCTTAACGGACACGGGAGACTCTATGCGCGGATAGTGCTTGCGCCGGGGTCTTGCGTGGGATGGCATCAGCATGTCAACGACACAGAGCCGTACTACATTCTGCGCGGTGAGGGCGACTTCATCGAGGGAGACTCGGAAAACGACAAGAGGCGGACTCATGTTCACGCGGGGCAGGTGTGCGTGATTCGCGTGGGTCAGTGGCATTCACTGGAGAATAATTCTGATGATGAGCTTGAATTTATTGCGCTTATCTACAACAAGCCGGGCTATCTGAATTAGGACGGGCAAGCAGAAAATAATATGTATTCGCTTTCAGAGTTATTCAGGAACTCAACGCATGATGACTCGGCCTTCACACCCGGAACAGTTCACGCGGTCGAGTCCATGATTTACACGAAAGAACAGCGCGGGAAAATTATCCCCTTCATCAAGTGCATAATCCGCAAAAAGGAAATACGCCTGAACCCGGAAGAAGCCGTCAGACAGCTATACATTTACAGGCTGATTCATGAGTATGGATATGACCCGGAAAATATCAGGCTTGAACACGGAATAAATTTCGGGCGTGAAATCAAGCGCGCTGACATTGTGATATTCGAGAAGGATCACCCGAACTCGGAATATATCATTGTCGAGGTCAAGAAGCCAAACTCACGCGACGGAAAAGCACAGCTCAAATCATACTGCAATGCTTCAGGCGCAATAATGGGAGTCTGGACTAACGGGCAGGATTTCGCATACTATCACCGCAAAGACCCAAATTATTTCGAGAACATACCCGACATACCCAAAGCAAAGCAGAAACTCCGCGACATTCTCCGGGAACGCTGGACAATCTCAGACCTTGAAGCAAAAGACAGGCTCAGGGACGGCCATAAATCATTGACCGGGCTGATTCAGGAAATGGAAGACGAGGTATTAGCCAACGCCGGAGTCGATGTTTTCGAGGAAGTGTTCAAGCTGATATACACGAAACTTTTTGACGAAATGCAAAGCGGGCGGGACAAGTCGCGTATTCTTGAGTTCAGGAATTACGGCGACACAGACTCTGACCTCAAAGCAAACATTCAGGCACTCTTCAAGCAGGCTATGCGGAAATGGCCGGGAGTCTTCAACGACAACGACACAATATCATTGACCCCCTCGCATTTGTCCGTTTGTGTCTCGGCTCTGCAAAGCGTCAAGCTCTTCAACTCTAATCTTGATGTCATTGATGACGCATTCGAGTACCTCATGAGCAAGTCAAGCAAGGGCGAGAAAGGGCAGTTTTTCACCCCGCGTTATGTTATCGATATGTGCGTGAGAATGCTCAATCCCAAAAAGAACGAGTCAATGATTGACACCGCGGCAGGCTCATGCGGATTCCCCGTTCACACAATATTTCACGTGTGGAAAAATATTCTTGCCGAAAAGGGAATCGAACAGAGTCATTTGTTCACAGCGGAAGAAAAGCCCCCGGAGTGTCAAGAGTACGTGAAGGATAAAGTTTTTGCCATTGACTTTGACGAAAAAGCCGTGAGAGTCGCTCGTACGCTTAACCTTATAGCCGGAGACGGGCGGACAAATGTACTTCACCTTAACACGCTGGATTACGGACGCTGGGAGGAGACAATAAAGCCGCGGGCATGGCAGAAAATCTACAGTGAAGGCTGGCTCAGGTTTACGGATTTCTGCGGCACTGAAGAGGATTACGGCAATTTTGCGTTTGATATTGTCATGGCTAACCCTCCTTTTGCGGGCGACATCAAAGAGGGCAAAATCATATCCCGCTATGAACTCGCAAGAGACGCAAAAGGCAAATACGCGCAGAGAATCGGACGGGATATATTATTCATTGAGCGCAATATTCATTTCCTGAAACCCGGCGGAAGAATGGCAATAGTACTCCCGCAGGGACGCTTCAACAATTCGAGCGACAAATACATTCGGAGCTTCATTGCGAGGGAGTGCAGGATTCTGGCGGTAATCGGGCTTCATGAAAACGTCTTCAAGCCTCACACAGGCACAAAGACTTCTGTGCTGTTCGTGCAGAAATGGGATGATGATTTATGCCCGCACCGTGAAGATTACCCGGTGTTTTTCGCGACAATGAGGAAGCCGGGGAAGGACAATTCCGGCGGGAAAATTTACGTAAGGGACTCAGACGGGCATATACTGAGGGACGCGCATAATCACCCGGTTGTTGATCATGATCTGTATAATCACGAGGGCTTGACTCAGGACGGAATAGCGGAGGCGTTCATAGAGTTTGCGAAAAGGGAGGGATTAAGTTTTTTCGGTGATGCCCGCTTCTCTGAGGAACGTTACGGGGAATTAGTGAGCGGGCTTGAAGTGAGTGAAGTGATGTTGAGCAGGCTTGAGAATTATTTTACGCTTGGTGCAGAATATTACGCAAAAGGCTATGTGTATGCGGCTTGCAAAGTTCAGGCTTGCAGGAAGTCAGAAACTCTTGGCAATATGTCTCAAATAATTACGGACGGCGATCACGATTCACCAGAATATTTTGATGATGGCATTCCGTATCTTTTGAGTGAGACTGTACAGACGGGATATATAGACAAAAGCAAAATACGCTACATAACGCTGGAAAAACATGAAACCTTGCGAAAATCTGCAACACGTCCGCGAGATGTATTAGTTACAAAAACGGGTGTATATTTCGGAAAAAGTGCTGTTACGCCTGACGATATACAAGAAGCTAATATGAGTTCACATGTTGCTATGATACGGCTTAAAGATGAATATAATCCCTATTTTGTCTCGGCGTTTCTGAATTGTAATTACGGCTATTCACAGTTACGCAGGAGGGGAGTAAAGGCCACGCGCCCCGAAATAGCATTACTTGAATTTGACGATATACGAGTCCCGAAAATGTCCGACGAATTTGACTCGCTCATAGAATCAATAACCCGTCAGGCCATGACCGCAATAGCCGACTCCGAATCCCTCTACGCCCGCGCACAATCAATCCTCAATGACGCAATACACTTCACCCCCTCGGCGCATTCAGACTCAAATATCACTGCCGTATCATTCTCGCAGGTCTTCAGCGCAGGACGTATGGACGCGGAATACTTCATGCCCAAATATGACGAACTCTTAGCGCACCTTGAGACCCTCCCGGCAAAACGTCTCGGCGAAATCGTAACTATCACGAAATCCATCGAACCCGGCAGCGAATGTTACAGCACAGAAGGAATACCCTTTATCCGTGTCAGCGACATCACAGAGACAGGCATAACACCTCCGGCAATACGAATCCCTTGGACATCTGAGAATGAGAAACTTTACCCGAAGAAAGATACTATCTTGTTGTCGAAGGACGGCACTATAGGAATTGCGTACAAAGTTGACTCTGATATGGAGGCTGTAACATCGGGGGCGTTGCTTCATTTGCGTGTTACTGACTCTGAAGTCATGCCGGATTATCTTGCGCTTGTGCTTAATTCAGAGGCTGTGCGCTTGCAGGCCGAACGCGATTCCAATGGAGCAATCATAAAACACTGGAAGCCCGGCGACATTGCCCGCACCGTTATTCCAATATTCGACTCACAGACTCAGCAGTCAATCTCCGAACATGTCCGCGACTCTTTCGCCCTCAGAAAAGAATCCGAACGCCTCATAGCCCTTGCAGTAAAATCCGTTGAACTCGCTGTAGAACATGACGAAAACGCAGCAATGAATCTCATAACGCAGTCAGAATAATTCACAGCAGGGAATTGACATTAACGGCTTGTATTTGCTAAGATTGTCAGGCTGTTTTTCCACAGACAAAATTTCAGGAAGGAGGGGAAATCTGCTGTCAATAGGGCGGTGAATTTCAGCCCGAAAAGTTACAGGAATAATTTTGACAGCGGAGACTTGTGCCGACAATTAATCAGTTAGTGCGGTTAGGCCGCGAGGAAAAGAAGAGCAAGAGCAATTCTCCGGCATTGCAGGGGAATCCGGCCCGCAGGGGAGTCTGCACCAGAGTGTACACGATAACCCCTAAGAAGCCCAATTCAGCGTTGCGGAAAGTTGCGCGTGTGAGACTCACAAACGGCATCGAAGTAACGTCATATATTCCCGGAATCGGCCATAACTTACAGGAACACTCAGTAGTCCTTGTGAGGGGCGGAAGGGTTAAGGACTTGCCCGGCGTCCGTTACCATATAATCAGGGGTACGCTTGACTGCGGAGGCGTTGAGAACCGCAAGAGAAGCCGCTCAAAGTATGGCGCACGCAGGCCGAAAGCCAATTAGGGAGGATTTCTGAATCATGCCGAGAAAAGGACATATCAAGAAGCGCGAGCCTCAGCCCGATGTGAGATTCCATAACGCCGCGGCGGGAAGGTTTATCAGCGCATTGATGATGGGAGGAAAACGCAGCACAGCCGAGAGAATATTTTACGGCGCACTTGAAGGAGCTGCGGAAAAGTTAGGCGTTGAACCCTTTGAGGTTTTCGAGAAGGCAATGGCAAACGTTACGCCGAACATTGAAGTACGTCCCCGCCGTGTAGGTGGCGCAACGTATCAGGTTCCCGTTGAAGTTACGCCGGAGCGCGGAGTCCAGCTCTCTATACGCTGGATAGTCTCATATGCCCGTGCCAAAAAGGGAATGCCTATGGGTGAAAGGCTCATGCGTGAGTTGATGGATGCATACAAGAACGAGGGAGCTTCAATCAAGCGCCGTGATGACACACACAGAATGGCGGAAGCTAACCGGGCATTTGCACATTACCGCTGGTAGTCTGAAAGAAAAATTTATTTGTGCAGGTGTTAGTTTTTGCAGGATATTAGCAAGGTAAGAAACATAGGAATAGCAGCCCATATCGATGCCGGAAAAACTACGACCAGCGAGAGAATCCTCTATTACACGGGGAGTAATTACAAGGTCGGAGAAGTTCATGAAGGCAACGCGACAATGGACTGGATGGAGCAGGAGCGCGAGAGGGGAATAACAATAACCTCAGCAGCTACTACATGTGCGTGGAAGGGTCATACTATCAATCTTATTGATACGCCAGGCCACGTGGATTTTACAGCGGAAGTAGAGCGGTCATTGCGCGTACTTGACGGAGTCGTGGCGGTGTTCTGCGCGGTAGGAGGTGTAGAGCCTCAGTCCGAAACAGTATGGCGGCAGGCGGACAAATACGATGTTCCGAGAGTGGCATTCGTCAATAAAATGGACAGAATCGGCGCTGATTTCCCGTCAGTAGTGAAGGCCATGCGCGAAAAGTTAGGGGCAAACGCAATCCCGATACAGTTACCGATAGGCGCGGAGGACGATTTTCAGGGCGTTGTTGACCTCATAGAGCAGAAAGCGTATTACTTCCCCGGCGTTCTGGGACAGCCTCCGAGAGAGGGAACAATTCCCCCGGAGCTGGCGATGGCGGCCAAAGAGGGAAGAGACAAGATAGTGGAATCCCTTTCGGATTTCAGCGATGACATAATGATGCTCTATCTTGAGGGAAAACCCGTAAGCCCGGAATTAATCCGCAAGACTATGCGCGAGGCCGTAATCAGCCTGAAGGCAGTCCCGGTATTGTGCGGTTCGGCGTTCAAGAACAAGTGCGTAGAGCCTCTGCTTGACGCGGTTGTGGAATATCTGCCGAGTCCTGTTGACCTTCCTGCGGTGAAAGGATTTTTGCCGACTGACCCGGAAAAAGTTGTTGAGAGACACAGCAGTGTTGACGAGCCGTTTTCGGCGTTAGCGTTCAAGGTGGCTGTAGATCCGTTCTTGGGAAAAATATATTTCCTCCGTGTTTATTCGGGGAAAATGGACAAGGGCGGGGCGTTGTACAATCCTACATCGAGGCAGAAAGAGCGAATCGGGCGCATAATGAGAATGCACTCAAACAAGCGCGAGGACATCGATTCAATGGAAGCCGGAATGATTGTAGCAGTGCCATCACTGAAGGCCACAAGGACAGGCGACACGCTTTGCGACGAGTCAAAGCCGATTGTGCTTGAGAGTCTCGAATTTCCTGAGCCGGTTATATCTCTGGCAGTTGAACCCGCGACTCAGCAGGACAAAGTGAAGCTGTCGAAAGGACTCAACGCTCTTGCGGATGAGGATCCGACATTCAGAGTCCATAATGACGAGGAAAGCGGCCAGACGGTAATATCAGGCATGGGAGAATTGCACCTTGAGATTATTGTTGACAGGCTCAAGCGTGAGTTTGGCGTTGACGTGAAAGTCGGAAATCCGCAGGTCTCCTACCGCGAGGCAATCAGGAAACCGGCGCGGGCTGAAGGCAAGTATATACGTCAGTCAGGCGGTCGCGGCCAGTACGGTCATGTAGTGTTTGAGATTGAACCGATTGAAGGCGGAAAGTTCGAGTTTGAGGATAAGATTGTCGGCGGAGCGATCCCGAAAGAATTTATCGCCGCTGTAGAGAAAGGACTCGAAGAGGCTGTGCAGTCGGGCGTTCTCGGAGGCTACCCCGTAATAGGCGTGAAAGTTGCGCTTGTTGACGGAAGTTATCACGAGGTTGACAGCTCGGAGATGGCGTTCAAGATTGCCGCGTCAATGGGATTCAAAGAGGCCATGAAGAAGGCTGACCCCGTACTCATGGAGCCGGTGATGAAAGTTGAAGTAACAACGCCGGAAGAATACTTAGGGGACGTAATCGGCGACCTGTCATCGAGGCGCGGACGCATTGACGGAATGGAAATGAAAGCCAACGCCCGCGAGGTGAAAGCCTTTGTCCCGCTTGTAGGAATGTTCGGTTACGCAACGGACTTGAGGAGCAAGACTTCAGGACGGGCAAATTACTCAATGGAATTTGACCATTACGAGCAGACTCCCGCAGAAGTCAGCGAAAAGATTTTGCAGGGAAGAATTTAACAAAGTAAGGAGTTAATAAAAATGGCAAAAGAAAAGTTTGAGCGCACCAAGCCTCATTTGAATATCGGTACAATCGGGCATATCGACCACGGCAAAACGACACTCACGGCGGCAATCACAAAATGCCTTGCCACTGAGAATTTCGCGGAGTTCACAGCGTATGACATGATCGACAAAGCCCCCGAAGAGAGAGAGCGCGGAATCACAATCAACATCGCGCACGTTGAGTATCAGACACCGAAGAGGCACTACGCGCACATCGACTGCCCCGGGCACGCTGACTACATCAAGAACATGATTACGGGAGCCGCACAGATGGACGGCGCAATCCTCGTAGTTTCAGCGGCTGACGGCCCTATGCCTCAGACTCGTGAGCATGTACTTCTTGCGCGTCAGGTCAACGTTCCCGCGCTTGTCGTCTTCATGAACAAGACAGACCAGGTTGACGACCCCGAACTTCTTGACCTCGTAGAGATGGAAGTCCGCGAGCTTCTCAACAAGTACGAGTTCCCCGGCGATGACATCCCGATTATTCGCGGCTCTGCGCTTGAAGTCCTCGAAAAAGGCACGGGCAAGAAGGACGATCCCATCTGCAAGCCGATATTCGATCTTATGGACGCTTGCGACAACTACATTCCCGACCCCGTTCGCGAAATCGACAAGCCCTATCTTATGCCGATTGAGGACGTTTTCACCATTTCAGGACGCGGCACGGTTGTTACAGGAAGAGTCGAGCGCGGCGTAATCAATGCGGGCGAGGCTGTTGAAATCGTCGGAATGAGCAGAGACACTCAGAAGACAGTCGCAACATCACTCGAAATGTTCAGGAAGATTCTTGACAGCGCAGAGGCAGGAGACAACGTAGGCGTATTGTTACGCGGCATCGACAAGAACGAAGTCCAGCGCGGACAGGTTCTTGCCAAGCCCGGCACCGTTACTCCTCATACGAAATTCAAGGGCGAAGTTTACGTACTGAAGAAAGAGGAAGGCGGCCGTCATACACCGTTCTTTGCGGGCTACAAGCCTCAGTTCTACTTCAGGACAACAGACGTTACCGGCAACATCAAACTTCCTGAGGGTGTCGAAATGGTAATGCCCGGCGACAACGCAACATTCGAGGTTGAGCTGATTGTGCCTATAGCGATGGAAGAGGGACTCCGCTTCGCAGTTCGCGAGGGCGGACACACAGTAGGCGCGGGAGTCGTAACCCAGATAATCGAGTAAATCATCATGGCACGCAAAATCCGCATACGTCTGAAGTCATTTGATCACAGGGTCTTAGACATCTCGGCGGCACAAATTGCAGAGACGGCGCAGTCAACAGGGGCGAGGGTTTCAGGGCCGATTCCGCTTCCTACAGAGGTGGGACGGATTACGATCCTGAAATCCCCCCACAAGGACAAAGATGCCCGCGAGCAGTTCGAGATGAGGACTCACAAGAGGCTTATAGACATAATCGAACCGACACAGAGGACAATGGACGCGCTTATGCAGCTTAATTTAGCGTCAGGCGTGGACATTCAGATAAAATTTTAGGCGTAAGGAGCATATAAATTATGTCAATTGGGATTCTGGGGAAAAAACTCGGAATGACACAGATTTATGACTCAGAGGGACAGGCCGTAGCTGTTACGGTCGTCCTTGCCGGGCCGTGTTCTGTTGTCGCTCTGAGAACCCCTGAACAGAACGGATATTCCGCCGTTCTTCTCGGTTTCGGGGCTGTGAAGGCTGCGAAGCTGTCCAAAGCGCAGAGGGTCATGTTCGAGAAACTGAAACTTGAACCCAAGAAAACACTTCGGGAATTTCGTCTTGATGATGTGAAAGGCTATGAAGTCGGCCAGGAACTGAAAGCGGATCTCTTTGAGGCGGGCGAGAAAATAAACGTCAAAGGCATCTCAAAGGGTAAAGGTTTCGCGGGCGTAATCAAGCGTCATCATTTCGGGGGTCAGCAGTTCAGTCATGGTACGTCAGTCGAACACAGGCACGGAGGCTCAAGCGGTGCAATTTCGTATCCCGGCAGAGTGTTTCCCGGCAAGAGGATGCCCGGCCACATGGGAAGCGACAAAGTAACCGTGAAGAATCTCACAGTCATGGCCGTAGACGCTGAGAACAATTTACTTCTCGTAAAAGGTGCAGTACCGGGCGCGAAAAACAGCCTGCTTGCCCTCTACAAGAAAGCATAAGGGGGAAAAAGATACTATGCCTTTCGTAAAAGTATATGAGTTCAGCGGCGACAGGGCCGGGGAAATGGAGCTTTCGTCAGCAGTGTTTGACGTTCCTGTGCATATGCCCGCGATTCATCAGGTAGTTGTGGCTCACCTTGCGAATTGCCGTCAGGGTACTCACAGCACAAAGACACGCGGCGATGTTTCCGGCGGAGGCAAAAAGCCTTGGAGACAGAAGCACACAGGCCGGGCGCGTCAGGGTAGTACACGCTCGCCGATTTGGGTACACGGCGGTGTAGCACATGGCCCGCACCCTAGGGACTATCATCAGAAAGTCAACAAGAAGGTTATGCGTCTTGCGCTGAGAAGCGTTTTGTCCGACAAGGTACGCGAAGAGTTGATGGCTGTCGTGAAAGGTTTTGACGCAATCGAGAAGCCCTCTACAAAGGCCGTGAAGAATCTTTTTGACGCACTCGGATTCGGAAAAACGTTAGTCATCTATCATAACAACGGCGTGAATGTAGTCCGCTCGGTGAGGAATCTTCCCGGCGCAAAGTGCATCAACGTCGCAAGCATTAACGTTTATGACATTCTGAACGCAAAGAATCTGATTGTTACTCCCGAAGCTGTAGCGAAAATTGAGGAGGTTTATTCAAGATGAATCTGACCGCTCACGACATAATCATACGCCCTGTAATCACGGAGAAATCAAGCTCACTGATGGCGATGAACAAATACACGTTTGAGGTTCACAAGAGCGCGAACAAGATTCAGATTCGCAATGCCGTTGAGGAAGTCTTCAATGTGAAAGTAGACGGAGTGAACACAATCAACGTGAAGGGCAAAATCCGCAGGCGCGGAAGGGCAGTAGGCTACACGCGCTCATGGAAGAAAGCTATCGTTGCCCTCAAGCCGGATCAGCACATAGAGTTCTTCGAGGGTGCATCGATATAAAGTAGGAGAAAACGGAACATGTCAATCAAACAGTTTAAGCCGTATACAGCCGCCCGCCGCCACATGTCGATTCAGGGGCGCGAGGACATTACGGCAGACAAGCCGGAACGCTCGTTAGTCGTCCATCTCCGCAAGCATGGAGGCAGAAACAACACAGGCCGAATCACCATGCGCCATATCGGAGGGGGCAGCAGGAGAGCTTACCGCATAATAGATTTCAAGCGCGACAAAATCGGCATTCCCGGAAAAGTTGCAACGATCGAATATGACCCTAACCGCAACGCAAGAATCGGACTGGTACATTATGCTGACGGTGAGAAACGCTATATCATCATGCCGAAAGACCTCAATGTCGGCGATGTGATTTTCTCAGGCCCTGAGAGCGACATTACCCCCGGAAATGCGTTGAAGCTCAAGGACATTCCTGTAGGCACTTTCATTCACAACATCGAGCTTCAGCCCGGAAACGGCGCAAAACTCGTGAGGGCAGCAGGAACTTCCGCACAGCTCATGTCGAAAGAGGGCAAATACGCCTATATCAGAATGCCGAGCAGTGAATTACGCTTAGTGCTTCTTGAGTGCATGGCTACGGTCGGGCAGGTCGGTAATGAAGACTACGACAATATTTCGTGGGGCAAAGCCGGAAAAACCCGCTGGAAGGGTCGCAGGCCGTCAGTAAGAGGTATGGTAATGAACCCCGTAGATCACCCGATGGGCGGCGGTGAAGGAAAATCGAAATCCAACAAGCACCCCGTATCACCTTGGGGGACTCCCGCGAAGGGTTACAGGACACGCAAGCGCAAGCCGTCAGACAGGCTTATTATCCGCAGGCGTTATGACAAGTAGAAGGAGCTGAAAAATAAATGCGCTCAAGTAAGAAAGGGCCTTTTGTTGAACAGAGGCTCCTCGACAGAATCGAAGCTATGAACGTCTCCGGCGCAAAGAAAGTAATCAAAACATGGTCAAGGCGTTCAATGATAGTGCCTCAGATGATAGGACACACAATCGCTGTGCATAACGGGAAAATGCACCTTCCTGTTTACATCAGCGAGAACATGGTGGGGCATAAGCTGGGCGAGTTCGCTCCGACAAGAAGATTCGGGCATCACGCAGGCCAGGACAAAAAGAAGTAGGTGTGAACAATGGCAGACATTAAGACAGCAGTAGCAAAGACGAAAAACGCCAGAATATCACCGTACAAAGTCCGTCAGGTTCTTGCGCTGATACGCGGAAAATCAGCCGAACGCGCACAGGTAATACTGAAATTCAGCGACAAGAGAGCCGCAGGGATAATCCTCAAGGTTCTGAACAGCGCAATGGCGAACGCAGAACACAATTACGGCATGGACATGGACAAGCTGTATGTTCACGAGGCATTTGCGGATCAGGGGTCGGTAATGAAGAGATTCAGACCCGTATCAATGGGCCGCGCTCATCCCTACGTCCACAAATTAACGCACATAACGGTGAAACTCTGCGAACGTCAGCAGGAGGCAAAATAGAGAATGGGACAGAAAGTACACCCAATCGGCTACCGTCTCGGAGTATCGACCGAATGCCAGTCGAGATGGTACGCCGACAAGAAGAATTACGCGAAGAAACTTCATGAGGATATAAAGCTCCGCAAGTACATCATGAAGAAATGGGAAGGCGCAGGAATTTCACGCATTGAGATTGAGCGCGTCGGGCCTGTTGTGCGCTTCACGATTCACACGGCTAGGCCGGGAGTCGTCATCGGCAAGGGCGGCAATGAGATTCAGAACATCAAGAATGAGCTTCAGGCCATCACAGGCGGCAAAGTCATGGTGAACGTCCACGAGATAAAGAATCCTGACGTTGAAGCACAGTTAGTAGCAGAAGGAATCGCAAGCTCGCTCGAACGCAGGGTATCATTCCGCAGGGCAATGAAGCAGGCAATTTTCCGCGCAACAAAAGCAGGCGTTAAGGGAATCAAAGCACAGGTTGCAGGGAGACTCGGCGGTGCAGAAATCGCCCGTACAGAATGGTACAACGAGGGACAGTTGCCTCTGTCAACAATTAAGGCTGATATTGATTACGGATTCTCAGAGGCTGTAACAATGTACGGCGTTATAGGGTGCAAAGTGTGGATTTACCGCGACCGCAAAAACGAGAAGGCAGCAGCTCCGGCACGCCCGGCGCGTAACAGGCCGGCAAATAAGGGGGCGTAATCACAATGTTAATGCCCAGCCGTGTGAAATACCGCAAGTCCCACAGATCCCCGCTCAGAGGAATCTCAAAGGGCGGCACAACAATAGCGTTCGGTGATTACGGGATTCAGGCTCTCGAAAATGTATGGCTCTCAGCGCGTCAGATTGAGGCGGCACGTGTCGCGATCTCCCGCAAAATGAAGAAGGGCGGAAAAATCTGGATTCGCGTTTTCCCCGACAGACCGTACACAAAGAAGCCTCTTGAGACTCGTATGGGTAAAGGAAAAGGCGCGCCCGAATACTGGGTTGCAGCAGTGAAGAGAGGCCGCGTTCTGTTCGAGTTCTCCGGGATTACTGAGGACGTAGCGCAGGAGGCTTTCAGGACAGCAAGCCACAAACTGCCCCTGAAGGTTCGCTTTGTACGCAGCGGAGGGAGTGATTAGCCTGATGGACGCGAGCGTAAAGCCGGAAAAGCTCAGAGAATTAACGGGCGAAGAGATAGCCGGAAAAATCAAGGAGTACAAGACAGAATTATTCAACCTGCGTTTTCAGAATGCTGTAGGACACCTCAAGAACACAAGCCGTATACGCGAAGTCAGGAAGACAATCGCAAGGCTCATGACTATAGCAGGCGAGAAGGCAGCAAGTAAGCCAGAAAAGGAAGCCGACAATGCCGAGTAAAGTAAGAACGGGTATAGTCGTCAGCAACAAGATGGACAAGACAATCATCGTCCGTGTTGAGAGAATGGCGGAACACCCGCTTTATGGAAAGAGAATCAAGCGCGCAAAGAAATATGTCGCTCATGACGCGGAGAACGTCTGCGGGATGGGCGATGAAGTGAGAATCCGCGAGACAAGACCCCTCAGCAAGACAAAACGCTGGGAGCTTGTCGAGGTAATGAGGAAGGCTCCTGTATTCGGCAGTGAGGCGGAAGAATCAGAGGAGGTTCAGGAATAAATGATACAGCTTACGAGTGTCCTGAATGTCGCTGATAATTCGGGAGCAAGAAAGTTATTCTGCATTCAGGTTATGGGCGGAAGCAAACGGCGTTACGGGACGATCGGCGATGTCATTGTCGCGTCAGTCCGTGAAGCCATTCCGAACAGCAACATAGCGAAAGGAAGCGTAGTTAAGGCCGTAATCGTTCGGACAAAGAAAGAAGTCCGGCGCAGAGATGGGACTTACGTGCGCTTTGACGACAATGCAGCAGTATTGATTGACGCTAACGGCGAACCCCGCGGGACTCGTATCTTCGGGCCTGTCGGTCGTGAACTGAGAGCGAAAAAGTACATGCGTATATTGTCCCTCGCTCCTGAAGTAGTATAGGGAGACTCAGAAAATGACAGTAAGACTGAAGAAGAATGACCGTGTGAAAGTTATCACCGGCAAGGACAAGGGGAAAGAAGGCAAAATCATACGCAGGATTCCCGAAAGAGATCTTGTAGTTGTCGAGGGCGTAAATATGGTGTCGCGCCATGTCAGACCCAGCCAGAACAACCCGCAGTCCGGCATCATCAAGCAGGAAGCTCCGATTTATGCCAGCAAAGTTATGCTTGTCTGCCCTCAGTGCGGAAAAGCAACAAGAGTCGGAGCGTCATTCCTTGAGAACGGCAAGAAAGTCCGCGTCTGCAAAAAGTGCGGAGAAATTATCGATCGCGGAGGACTTTAAGCCATGACACCGAGAATGCTTGAGAAGTACAAGAATGAAGTCGCGCCCGCAATGCTCCGTGAATTTGGGTACAAGAACGTTATGCAGATGCCCAAAATCGAGAAAGTTGTCGTGAATATCGGAGTCGGCGATGCAAAGCTCGACATCAAATTCATGGACGCGGCAATAGCGGAACTCAGAGCGATAACAGGTCAGCAGCCCTTGCTGAAACGCGCAAAGAAATCAATCGCAGGATTCAAAGTGCGTCAGAATATGCCGGTTGCCTGCTGTGTAACTCTCAGGGGCGCAAAGATGTGGGAATTTCTCGACAGGCTTATATCGTTAGCACTGCCGAGCATCAAAGACTTTCAGGGAATTTCACGCAAAGGATTCGACGGGCGCGGAAATTTCAACTTGGGATTACGCGAACAGTTAATCTTCCCTGAGATAAGCTATGACAAAGTAATACGTTCACGCGGTATGAATGTCTCAATTGTAACGACAGCAAAGACGGATGAAGAAGCATTTGCGCTGTTAAAGGGACTCGGAATGCCGTTCAGGACAGGAAATCAGGGGGCATAAATAACAAAATGGCAAGAAAAGCATTAAAGTTGAAGGCAAAGCTCCCCCCGAAATTCAGCACAAGACAGCACAACCGCTGCCCGTTATGCGGAAGGATTCACGGCTATATCCGTATGTTCGACATGTGCCGCTGCTGCTTCAGGAAGATGGCTCGCGAGGGACTGTTCCCCGGAGTCGTCAAATCAAGCTGGTAAAGGGGGCGGGTTGAAATTGTACGTTAATGACCCGGTTGCAGACATGCTTACGAGGATTCGCAACGCAAATTTGACCTATGCCGAAAGCGTTGACGTTCCTTCAAGCAAAATGAAGTTAGCATTAGCCAGAATCTTAAAGGACGAGGGCTATATCAGGAATTTCAGAATGATTACTGACCCCGCAAAACCGTACGCAGAGATAAGAATCTACCTGTCATACGGCAGCAGCAAGGAGAGAGTCATTCAGGGACTCCGCAGAATCAGCAAGCCCGGAAGAAGAATCTATGTAGGCCGCGACAAGATACCCGTCGTAATGGGCGGACTCGGCCTCGCGATTCTCTCAACGTCAAAAGGACTCAAGACCAGCACGGAGGCCGGAAAATTAGGTCTCGGCGGGGAAGTCCTCTGCTATGTCTGGTAAGGAGGATAAATCATGTCTCGTATCGGACGCAAGGCAGTAGAAATCGCAAAAGGCGCAAGCGTTGAAGTCAAAGGCACTGACATTGTAGTGAAAGGCCCGAAAGGCGAGCTTCACGCGCAGTTGATGCCCGGAATCGCTGTTGATGTTGACGGCGGACTCGTGAAGGTCTCGCGCTCAAACGAGGAGAAGCAGACGAGAGCCTGGCACGGAATGACACGCGCATTAATCGCGAACATGGTTACGGGCGTTACGGCTGGTTTCTCAAAGACAATGGAGATCGTTGGGGTAGGCTGGAGAGCCGCGCTTCAGGGCAAAAAGTTAGTGCTTAATCTCGGATATTCACACCCGATAGAGTTCACGCCCCCTGAAGGAATCGAAATCGTAGTAGAAAATCCCATCAAGTTCCATGTGAAGGGAATCGACAAGGAATTAGTTGGCCAGACATGCGCCCTGATAAAGAAATTCAGACCGCCGGAGCCTTATCACGGAAAGGGAATCAAGTTCGAGAATGAATATATCCTCCGCAAGGCCGGCAAGACTGGGGCGAAATAAATCATCATGAAGAAGAGAAGCAGAAATGACATGCGCGTATTAAGGCATGAGAGATTACGCAGGACGCTCGCAGGCACAGCAGAAAAGCCGCGCCTTTGCGTTTTCAGAAGCCTCAAGAATATTTACGTTCAGGTTATCGATGACGACAAAGGACACACGCTCGTATCAGCGTCAACCCTCGACAAGTCATTACAGCCCGAACTCAAAGGACACTGCAACGTTGAAGCCGCAAAAGTTATCGGCAAAGCAATCGCCGAGCGCGCAAAGGCAAAAGGTATCAGCAATGTTGTGTTCGACAGGGGCGGACATGCCTATATCGGTAAAGTTATGGCGGTGGCTGAGGCTGCCAGAGAAGGAGGGCTTGTATTCTGATGCCCAGAAGAAATGAGACAGAGGCAGCAGAGCTTCAGGAACGTGTAGTAGCGATTAACCGCGTCAGCAAAGTCGTAAAGGGCGGAAAAAGATTCCGTTTCGCGGTTCTCGTAGTTGTCGGGGACGGCTCATCGCAGGTCGGCACAGGAATCGGAAAAGCTAAGGAGATCGCCGAGGCTGTCCGCAAAGGAATCGAGAAGGCCAAAAAGAATATGGTCTCCGTAAAACACGCGGGAAATACGATTCCTCATCCCGTTGTCGGCGAGTTCGGAGCGGCAAGAGTTCTCCTCAAGCCATGCCCTGAAGGTACGGGAGTCATTGCGGGCGGAGTCGTCCGGGCGATTATGGAGCTTGGCGGAGTGAAGGACGTTGTTACGAAAGTTACGGGAAGAACGTCAAACGCAATCAACGTAGCACACGCAACACTTGAGGCCATAAGGATAACACGCACAGAGTCCGAGATAATGAAGCTCAGAGGGCTTGCAGGGGATGACAGCGCAGAAGCGGAAGGTGATTCACATGGCGAAAATTAAGGCTAAGTGGGTCAAAAGCGCAATAGGATTCCCCGAAAGGCAGAAGCGCACAATAAAGGCTCTCGGATTCCGCAAGCTGAACTCAGAAGTAGAGCATGACGACACGCCGCAGATTCGCGGAATGATTGAACACGTGCGCCACCTCGTGAAATGGGAGGTTGTCGAATGATAACGTTACAGGATTTGCACCCCGCTAAAGGTTCAACCCATAGGGCCAAGAGACTCGGTCAGGGTATCGGGAGCGGAACGGGCAAAACTTCCGGAAAAGGCAACAAGGGCGACAAGGCCAGGACAGGCGGCGGAGTTAAGCCGGGCTTCGAGGGAGGACAGATGCCCATCACAAGAAGGACTCCCAAGCGCGGATTCAACAACGCAAGATTCGCGAAAGTCTTTCAGGTAGTCAACCTTGACGCATTAGAGAAAAAATTTGACGCGGGCGCAGAAGTTGACGCTGAAGCAATGTACGCCGCGAGGATTATCCGCAAGAAGGGAATCCCCGTGAAGGTTCTTGCTGACGGTGAATTAACGAAAGCCCTCAAGATTAAGGCCGGAGCATTCAGCGCGGGTGCTTTGAAGAAAATAGAGTCAGCCGGCGGGACTCATGAGGTAGTCTAATGTTCGGGTCATTGGGTGATATTTTCAGGCTGCCGGATCTGAAGCGCAGAATATTCTTCACCCTCTTCATTCTGTTCATTTTCAGGCTCGGCGCATACATCCCAAGCCCCGGCGTTGACCGTGCCGCGCTCGCAAGCCTCTTCAGCACAGGCGGGGGAGTTATGGACTTCCTCAACCTGTTTTCGGGGGGAGCTTTGAGCCGTTTCGGTATATTCTCGCTCGGTGTCGCTCCGTATATCAACTCAAGCATCGTAATGCAGCTCCTTGTTGTAATTTTCCCGTACTTAGAGAAATTGCAGAAGGACTCGACTGACGGCCACAAGAAGATTACGCAGTGGACTCGCTACGGTGCTGTAGTTTTCGCGGTCGTTCAGGCTATCGGAATGACAGCATGGTTAGGGAGTCTCGGAATTATGCAGGGAGGATTCCTCGATTGGCTGCTAGTCATCATCACGCTTGTTGCGGGATCGGTTGCGGTTATGTGGCTCGGCGAGGAGCTGACAGATCACGGAATCGGCAACGGAATATCACTGCTCATTTTCGCGGGTATCGTCGCAAGAATCCCGGAGGCTATCCTTCAGACGTGGAATATGGTCAGACTCGGTTCGATGAGCGTTATCGGTCTCCTTGTCGGAATCGTGTTGATGGTTATCGTTGTCGCGGGCTGTATCTTGCTGCAGGAAGGACAGCGGAGACTCCCCGTTCAGTACGCAAAAAGAGTCGTGGGTAACAAGATTTACGGCGGTCAGAGTACATTTATCCCGCTGAAAGTGAATCAGTCAGGAGTTATCCCGATAATTTTCGCAAGCTCATTGCTGATTTTCCCCTATACGATCGCAAATTATTTCAGTGAGAGCGCGACAGGAAGATTCATCAGCGCATTGTTCACGCCCAACAGCTTTTTCTATATTCTGTGCTATGTGGCTCTGATTATTTTCTTCTCGTACTTCTACACGGCGGTTGTCTTCAATCCAACAGACATCGCAAACAACATGAAGAAATACGGCGGATTCATTCTCGGCATTCGTCCGGGTCAGCCGACTTCAGACTACATCACGCGGGTTATGGAGCGTATCACTCTCGGCGGTGCTGTCTTCCTCGCGGTAATCGCCTTAATCCCTAACGTAATGTCGTCAGTACTCAACATCAACAGCTTCTACTTCGGAGGAACGGCGGTGTTAATCGTTGTGGGCGTTGCGATGGACACGGTGAATCAGATTGAGGCTCAATTGCTCATGCGGCATTATGACGGAATACTCAAGAAATCCGGCGGCGGCCGCAAAGGCTTTCTGAGGGGTTAATCATGAGGCTTGTATTGTTAGGCGCGCCTGGGGCCGGAAAGGGTACTCAGGCCGTTTTCCTCAAAGAACGCCACAACTTAGCGCACATCTCAACGGGTGATATTTTCCGTCAGAATCTCAAAGACAATACGCCGCTCGGACTTGAGGCCAAGAAGTTTATGGACGCAGGGCAGCTAGTCCCGGACGAAATCGTCATGAAGATGGTAGGCGGGAAGCTCGCGGAGTTCAAGCCCGGCGAAGGATTCATGCTTGACGGATTCCCCCGCACAGTGGCTCAGGCAGAATTTCTCGAAACTCAGACGAAACTTGACGGCGTAATCATGTTCAAAGTTTCTGATGAGGCAATCGTGAAGAGACTCACAAGCCGTGCAGTGTGCAAAGAATGCGGGAACGTTACGAACATTCACGAACATGACAAATGCCCGGCCTGCGGTGGCGAGCTTTACAGGCGCGATGATGACAACGAGGCAACAATCCGCGAACGCCTGAGAGTTTACCATGAACAGACAGAAGCACTTGTAGAGTTTTACAGGGCGCGGGGTCTGCTGATTGAGATTGATGCTACGGGAATGCCTGAGGAAGTTTTTGCGCGGGTTGTCGAGACGCTCGAACATGATTAAGCTGAAGACTCCCGAAGAATTAAAGCTCATGAGAATCGCCGGGCGCGTTACGGCAGAAGTGCTTGAAATCATGCGCGGTGCTGTGCGTCCGGGAATCTCAACGGGCGAGCTTGACCAGTTAGCCGAGGAGCATATACGCAGGAACAACGGCATTCCGGCATTCAAGAATTACCGCCCAATGTCGAGCATGACTCCTTTTCCCGGAACTATTTGCGCGTCAATCAATGAAGAAGTCGTGCATGGCATTCCGAGCTTCCGAAGAATACTTCAGGAAGGCGACATCATAAGCGTGGACGTTGGCGCGTATGTGAACGGTTACTGCGGGGACGCGGCCTGCACATTTCCAGTAGGCGAAATAAGCCCGGAGCGCAGGAAACTTCTTGAGGTTACGGAGGAGTCATTGAAGAGGGCTATTGCTCAGGCAGTGCCGGGAAATACCCTAGGCGACATTGGCAACGCAGTAGAAAGTTACCTTAAACCGTTAGGCTATGGGATCGTCCGCGATTACACAGGACACGGAATCGGCCAGAAAATGCACGAGGCACCGCAGATCCCGAATTACGGCCGGGCGGGGCAGGGTATGACGCTCAAAGCTGGCATGACTATAGCGATTGAGCCTATGATTATGTCCGGGCGCGAGAAAGTGAAAACAGGCTCCAACGGCTGGACAGTTTCAACAGTCGACGGGTCTGACGCAGCGCATTTTGAACGCTCGATAGCTGTTCTTGACGACGGGCCGGAGATTTTGACACCGTGGCAGAGTTTTCTGTAGGGCAGATCGTTATCTCACGGCGCGGAAAAGATACGGGGCTTGAGTATGTAGTCGCAGGATTCGAATCTGACGGAAGAATTAAGCTGATACGGCCGGAAAGATTCAACGTCAGCAATCCCAAGAGAAAGAATCCCAAGCACCTTCAAGGCACGTCAAGAATCGCAGAGAATTTAGCAGAAAAGATAAAGGCAGGTAACAACATTAATGCGGGATATTTTCACAGGAGCGTAACGGATGGCGAATAACTCCGGCAAAGAGGACGTAATCGAGGTAAAAGGCGTAATCACAGAGCCATTGCCCAACGCAATGTTCAGAGTTGAGCTTGAAAACGGGCATAAGGTTCTGGCGCATGTCAGCGGAAAAATGAGAATGCACTTCATCAGGATACTTCCGGGTGATAAGGTGCTTGTTGAAATTTCCCCCTACGATTTGACAAGGGGCAGAATAATTTATCGGTACAAATAATCCAAAAGGTGATAGACAAATGAAAGTAGGGCCTTCAGTAAAGCCTATCTGCGAATTTTGCAGGGTAATCCGCCGCCACGGGGTCGTCCGCGTAATCTGCTCACGGAATCCCAGGCACAAACAGCGTCAGGGCGTAAGGAGGTAACAGCATGGCACGTATAGCAGGCGTTGACCTTCCGAGGGACAAAAGAGTCGAAATCGGGCTGACATACATTTTCGGGATCGGCCTCAAGACATCGCAGAAGATTCTTGCCTCAACAGGCGTGAATCCCGACATCAGGGTTAAGGATCTCAGCGAGGAAGACACGCAGAAATTACGCCGCGAGATTGAAGACAATCACAAGGTTGAAGGCGATCTCAGGCGCGAGGTGTCAATGAACATCAAGAGGCTCATCGATATTGGGTGCTACAGGGGTCAGCGGCACAAGCTCGGACTCCCCGTAAGAGGCCAGCGCACAAAGACCAACGCAAGAACACGCAAGGGCCCGCGCAGGACAGTAGCCAACAAGAAGATGGCCACAAAGTAAACAGGAGGTAATTACAAAGTGCCGAAAAAATCAGCTCAGGCCAGAAAAGGCAAGAGACGCGAAAAGAAGAATATCAATTACGGAGTCGCGCACATCTATTCGACATTCAACAACACAATTATGTGCATAAGCGACAAGGCCGGGAACATAATCACATGGGCTTCAGGCGGCAACGTAGGCTTCAAGGGCGCGAGGAAGTCAACACCTTTCGCCGCTCAGATGGCAGCCGGGCAGGTCGCAAAGGGAGCGCAGGATCAGGGAGTTACGGAAATTGACGTTGTAGTCAAAGGGCCGTGGCCGGGACGTGAGAGCGCAATACGTGCATTACAGAGCGCGGGACTTCAGGTCAACGTCATCAAGGACGCTACGCCCATTCCGCACAACGGGTGCAGGCCGCCCAAGAGAAGGCGCGTCTAAATTTCCAGCAAGGAGCGTTAAATTTGGAGAGTACCAAGTTTAAAGTCTATATCGAGGAAAAATCACAGGATTACGGGAGGATATATATTGAGCCTCTCGAACGCGGTTACGGTGATACCCTCGGAAACGCACTGCGGAGGCTTCTCCTGTCGTCCATAAGGGGAGCCGCCGTTACTGCTGTCAGGATTGACGGAATTTTGCACGAGTTCAGCACAATAAAGGGAGTCCGCGAGGACGTAATAGAGATTCTCATGAACCTCAAGCACATTCCCATAAAGGCACGGAACACAAAAGACGGCGCAATTCCTGAAGGCTACAAGATTATCACGCTAGACTCGGACGACCTTCCCAAAGACTTTTTCACGAGGGAGGAGAATCCCGGAGTCATAACCGCAAAAGATATGCCGTGGGATAACGATTTCGAGTTTTTCGGGGACGGAATACTCTGCACACTTGAGCCGAAATCGCATATACTCATGGAAATTTACGTTGAGCAGGGAGTCGGCTACCTTTCGGCGGAGCGTGAGAGACCCGCGAATCCTCCGCTGCCCGTTGACGCAATGCTGGCTGACGCTATATTCTCGCCCGTCAAGCGCGTGAACTACACCATTCAGCCCGCAAGAGTCGGACAGAGCATAGACTACGAGAGACTCATTATTGAGGTGTGGACAAACGGAGCCGTAACGCCTGAAGAAGCCGTGAAAGAAGCCGCAAGGATCGCGGAAAACTGCTTCGGGCATATCGCTAACACAGTAGAGTCAGCACCGCAGGCCGAAATTCCGAAATATGAAGCTGTCATTGACGACACGCCCAAAACGGAAGAGCCTCCCGCAAGCAATACAGAGACAGAGGACACGGAGCATTACTCGCACCCTATCCACGAGCTTGAATTGTCGATAAGGAGCGAAAATTGTCTCCTGCGCGGAGGGATTCAGACTGTCGGAGAATTATTGCAGAGGTCAAAAGAAGAGCTGCTGAAGATTCGCAACCTCGGCAAAATCTCCCTCAAAGAAATTGAAGAAAGACTTACCGCGCTCGGCTACAAGCTCAAACCGTCAGCAGAACCGCAAGAGGCACAGCCCGGAAATCAGGCGGACGAACCTGCTGACAGCAAGCCGGAGTCAGAGCCGGAAGAGTCAGAGCCAGAGTCAGAAACAAAAGAATAACAAGGAGGTGCGAACACGAATTGAGACATCATGTTGACCACAGGACATTAGGACGCTACGGAAGCCACAGAAGGCTCATGCTCGGAAACATGGCCGCAAGTCTCTTCCTCAACGGCAGCATTACCACAACCGTAACACGCGCAAAGGAACTCCGCAGGGTCGCCGAAAAGCTCATCACACGCGCAAGAGGCGGGAGCGTTCATGACATCCGCGTAGTGTTCTCGAAAATGCCTCACAAGGCAGCGGCAACGAAATTATTTCAGGAGATAGCCCCTAAGTATAAGAGCTTCGACAAGGGCGGCTACACAAGAATCGTAAAGCTCGGCGCGAGAAAAGGCGACGGCTCACCAATGGCAGTGATTGAACTTGTTGACAGAGAAGAGCAGAAATAATCCCCCGCTTATCGAGGCGAGGTCTGTTTCGTTCTCATATGACGCAAAAAATACGGGACGTGCATTAAACCGCGTCTCGTTTTTTGTAGACAGAGGCGAAAGAGTCGCCATTCTCGGCCACAACGGAAGCGGAAAATCAACGCTGGCAAAAATTCTCGGCGGCATTATTGACCCGTCTGAAGGGGAATGCCTCATCAACGGCAAAAACATTCACACGATGGATTTTCGTGAATTGCGGAAAACTGTCGGGCTTGTGTTTCAGGACCCCGAAAATCAGATTGTCGCGGCTATGGTTGAGGATGATACAGCGTTCGCGCCGGAAAATCAGGGGCTTCCCCCGGACGAAATTCAGCTGCGTGTTGACATGGCACTTGCTGAGGCTGACATGCTCCACAAAAAGGGCGCGGCGGTCTCGGCTTTGTCGGGCGGCGAAAAACAAAGGCTCGCCCTTGCCGGAGTCCTCGCGGCTGATGTCGAATGCCTCATACTTGACGAGCCAACTGCAATGCTTGACCCTACCGGGCGTATCAACGTCGAGAAAGTATTACGCTACCTTCACGCAGAGGGGATGACTGTCATACAGATTACACATCAGCTTGAAGCGGAAAACTTCAGCGACATTCAGCGGGTTATAGTCCTGTCTCACGGCGGAATAGTCTGGCAGGGTGATACGGTTTCTTTCTGGGATAATGCAGAAAATCTCGGTTTCAGCGTTCCCGACAGCCTGAGAATTAAACGTTACTGCGATGTTCACGGCGTAAAATTCCCGGAAGGACTCGCAGGTCTTTCACCGTCAGCAAAAAAAACAGTCTCACAAAAAACATCAGGACGGGAAAAATTCAGAATTGACGGACTCGGCTTCAGGTATGAGGCAAAATCTTACGCGCTCAGGGACATTCACGCAGAAATTTACGCGGGCGAATGGCTGTCAGTAATCGGCAGAACAGGCAGCGGAAAATCTACCCTAGTCCAGCACCTTAACGCACTGTACAAGATTCAGGAAGGCAGAATATATTTTGACGGTCAGCCATTGCCGCAAAAGGGGGAAGATGTACATACCCTCAGACAGAAAACGGGACTCGTTTTTCAGAACCCGGAAGATCAGCTATTCTCCGCGACAGTGAAAGAGGAATTAGCATTTGCGCCGAAAAACGCCGGCTTCAGGGGTGAAGAGCTTGACGCGGCTGTGATTTACGGACTCGAATGCGCCGGACTCAGCCGGGACTTTCTCACGCGGAGACCCATTGCGCTCTCAGGCGGTGAACGGAGACTCGTTGCGATTGCGTCCGTGTTGTCGGCAAAGCCTGAAGCTGTCGTGCTTGATGAGCCTTTAGCCGGACTCGACGCTTCATATCAGGCAAAAATTCTCGGAATGCTCGCAAGGCTCCGGGACGAGGGAAAGACTATCATCACAGTTACCCACGATTTGAACATGGCACTTCACTACAGCGACAGGATATTGATTCTCAGGGACTCGCGAATGATTCAGGAGGGAAGGCCGCATGAAGTCATCCCCGAAATCATGAATACTCTTGAGCCGGAAGCATGGCCGGAAGTCCTCAGAATATCAGCAGAAATACACAGCATCAACCCAAATTTCCCACTAATATATGACTACGAGGAGTTTATACGATGTATCTCTCAAATATGAACCTAGGCCAGTACATTCCGACAGGCTCATTCATTCACAGGCTTGATCCCAGGGCTAAATTGTTCTCGTTCATACTCATAATATCAGCCGTATTCCCGTCAAAAACCGTAACAGGAGTCATCATATGGCTTGCGGCTCTTGCTGTTACTGTGGCGGTGTCAAAAATTCCGTGGCGGTCAGTCTTTCAGTCAGCAAAACCCGTGATGTTTCTTGCGGTGTTCACGTTCGTGTTCAACTTAGGCGCGGAATATTTCAGATCCCGCAATATCGCCGGGGCATTAGGGAGCGCGTTTTTCATGGTGTCAAGACTCGTTATCCTGATGATGTTCGCGGTAATGCTGCCTCTGACGACTTCACCGCTTGAGCTTGCTGACGGGCTGAATGAATTATTGAGTCCGCTTGAGAGATTCCATTTTCCCGCGAACGAATGCGCGATAATGATAGCGATGGCGTTACGTTTCATACCGCTGTTAATGCAGGAGACCGACAAAATCATACGGGCGCAGTTATCACGGGGGGCGAGATTGGATCAGGGAAATATATTTCAGAGGGCAAAAGCATTTTTCCCCGTATTGATACCGCTGATAATAATAATATTCCGCCGGGCTGATGATATTGCTGTCGCTATGGACGCCCTCGGCTATGACGGCGGAAAAGGACGCACAAGAAGACGACCGTTAGTGTGGAAGATGTCCGACACTCTGACGGTTGCGGCTTGGGTTGCGGGAGTCGGGGCATTTTTTGCGCTGGGACTGTGATATGAATTACGCGGTGAAAGTCTCGTACATAGGGCTAAAATATTCGGGATGGCAGATTCAGCCGGACGCACTCAGCATTCAGGAGGCAATAGAGTCGGCACTGGCCCGAATCGCGGGAGTCCCCGTCAGAATCACAGGTGCAGGAAGGACAGACAGAGGAGTCAATGCCTGCGGGCAGGTCGCTTCCTTCAGCATGAACAAGAATATTCCGCCGGAAAAATTAAGGCTCGCAATAAATTTCTACCTTCCCGATGATATACGCATAATGAAGGCTTATTATGTCCCTGAAGGATTTAATGCGAGGTACTCGGCAATATCAAGAGAGTATAAATATTTCGTGTATCATGGCCGTGTATGTCCGCCTGTAATGAATAATTTTGTGTGGCACAGGAAGAGCGGACTTGCGTGGGATATGAGTCTTGCGCGGGAGGCTTGCAGAATGATTCAGGGGCGGCATAATTTCAGGGCGTTCTGCCGGGCGGGTGAATGCCCTGATGACCCGTTCAGGACGATTGACACACTACGAATCAGGACGCGGGGGAATCTCTCAATCATCAGCGTGAAGGCTCAATCATTCCTCACGAACATGGTGCGGATAATCGCCGGGAATATTGATACAGTTGCGACAGGAAAGAAGAGTCTTGCGTGGCTTGAGGGATTATTGTCCGGGAGTGAGAGAACAGAGTCGGCCATGACCGTCCCGGCCTGCGGTCTGTGGTTCTGGCGGGTGAATTACGACTCAAATCTCAGGGTCGCCGACATTCCGTCATAACCGCATACAGTCTCCGGGAAAATCGCTTTTGCGTTCGGCAGGAACATGGCCGGATTCGTTACGGACTGGGAATAATGAGTCAGCCACAATTTTTTGACACCTGCAATTTTCGCGCACTCCGCCGCCTGCGAGAATGTCATATGCCCGCGGGCAGTCGCAATTTCCGCGTGTGAGTCATCGCCGTATGTCGAGTCGCAGATTAACAGGTCAGCACCCTTTGAGGCGTTAATCAGGCTTCCGCAAATGGCCGTGTCTCCCGTGAATATCACCTTGAGGCCGCGCCGTTTTTCCCCTAAAACTTGAGACGGCTGAATCTCTCTTCCGTCAGCAAAAACCGTGTTACCCTTCTGCAATTCGCGCCATAATTTTACCGGGACTCCTAGCTCCTGAGCTTTAACGGGGTCAAACTTCCCCGCCCGCCCAAGCGTGAATGAATACCCCTGAGCCACACAGCGATGTTTCACCGGGAATGACGACAATACAGCCTCATACGGCCATCCCGGAATGACCTCGCACAGCCTCACACCGTCAGCAGGAATCATCATCATCACGACATCATACGGAAGCCATCCCGTTAATGTCATCATCGCCGGAACAACGTCCGCAAGTCCCTCCGGCCCGGCAATGTATACAGGCTCAGTCCGCCCCGCGCTGTACATCGTCTGCAAAAGTCCCGGAAGCCCGAAAATATGATCCCCGTGATAGTGAGTCAGGGCGATAATGTCCGTCTTCATGAGGCTGACTCCCGCCTTCCTCGCCGCTGACTGTGTACCCTCCCCGCAGTCGAACAAGACGGAATGCCCCCCGCATGTCAGAAACGCGCACGACAACGCCCGCTCCGGGATAGGGGCAAGGGCAGCCGTTCCGATTAGTGTAACGTCAATCATGATTTACCCTCCGCAATATATTTCATGGCCTCGACTAGCTGAATGTCTTTCGGGACTCCTTCAAGCCTCAGCGCGTGTATATGCCTCAGAATTTCGCCGACTAATTTTCCCGGCTCCGCTCCGAGTCTGAGAATATCACCGCCCGTAACATATGGCTGACTCATTCGCTCATGATACAGCCTGAGAATGTCAGAGCGCGAATCCCCGGTGAAAATTTCAGACATCAGCGACAAATCATCAGGGGACTCGGCCTCGTCAAGCAGTCGCAGGAATGATGATACGGGCGAATCCGGCGGGACTGCTGCGAGTCTTTTTGCTGACTGGGACATGTTCAGCGCGTATTCTGTGAGATGTGAGTCGTTCGTCAGGCGCGAAAGGAATCGGACTATATCACCTTCAGCCCAATCATGGCACAATACAGCGAGCATGAATCCGGCCATGTATGATGACTTTTCCCGGACTGCCGCGGCTTTGTCGGGAATGTCAGAGTCTGAGACTTCAGCGAACCACGGGGATAACTGATTCATGTCGGCAAGAACAGCAAAGAAACGCGATGGGGATTCCGATTTCGTGAGGGCGGACTCAAGCTCCGAATAAACGCGCTCAGGGGCAAGCCGTGAAATGTCTGCTGACGAGCATATATCCCGCGTATCACCGTCAACCGAAAATCTCAGAACCGCCGAAAATCTCGCCGCCCGTATCACTCTTAACGGGTCAAGAAGAAATGTATCATCATCAACCCGGCGTATTATGCGGTGATTTATGTCGTCAATTCCGCCGAAAAAGTCGAGGATTTCTCCCGTCAAAACGTCCTGCATTAATGCGTTCATTGTGAAGTCCCGCCGTTTTGCCGCGTCAATATAGCCCGTGAAAGGATCTATTTCACCCGTGATTAGTGAGCGGGGAAGGACAATATCAACGCTGTAATGCCTCAGTCCCAGTATGCCGAAACTCGCGCCCATGCTGAGAGGCTCGCCGAGCGTGTGAAGAATGTCATTGAGACGCGACTCCGTTACGCCGTGAATCTCTATGTCAATATCCTTGCTGACTCTCCCTAAAATTTTGTCCCTCACGTAACCGCCGACATAGAAGACTCTTCCGCCTGAGTCTTTCACGGCCTGCGCGATTCGTTCGGAGATGTATATATTTCTTTTCATTGGCCGCTGACTTTTATCATGACTGTGTTAATGTTTACCCCGGCCATGTTCTGACAGCTCATTTCGTCAGCAAGCCCGGCAATCATTCTTATTCCGACATTCGCGGCGGGGTCTGTGCCTGAAAACTGATCTAGCCATTTGCGCGGGTCAAATTCGGGGCAGTTGTCGCGGATTCTTACCGTTAGTACTCCGCCGGTGTATGTGATTCGCAGGTCAGCGTGATTCCGGCCGTTTTCCCTGAAACCGTGCTTTACGATATTCACGGCTATTTCCTCTGCGGCAAGCCCGGCAATGTTGCTCTTGCGCCGTGAAATTTTATGACCCAGACAGAAATCTATAACCTTCCGGGAGATATTTACCGCCTGTTTTGCTGACGTTACAGAAAATTCCATGAACTCGCCCGCTTTCGCACCGAAACTTTCAGGCAGCTTCAGCCAGTCAGCAAGCGAGAAAGTAATCCTCCCCGCGTTAATGAACACGGACAGCATTATGATTATGAGGCATACAATCTCGCTTAGGGGGAAAGAAAACCACACGCCGGAGTCGCCCATGAACGGAACAAGGACGGCGGCAATAACGGCCATGATGATATTCTCGGAGAATGACACGATATTTACGAGGCGCGTTTTTCCCTGAAGCTGATACGCCTTAATGAAGACGATGTACACCGCGTTGAAGATTAAGAAGCTCGGAAACAATAACATCATGCGCTCCGAAATGTCAAAAGCCGCGTAATCATGCTCAAAAAACTGTCCCGGCTCAAAGAAGAATTTAGAGACATAATACGCGCCCGACATGATAAACAGCATGACCGTCCCCGAAAGAAGCACACCGAATTTCAGCGAGTACCTTCCGAGCATGAGCAACGACTCACGGTCATTCTCTCCGTAATACATGCTCCCAAGCGACATAAACGCCCCCCCGCAGCCCATCGGCACAGCCCCGGCAATCGCGCAGATATTCCCCTGAATGTTCATGACCGCGACGGCTGAAGCTCCTATGTTCCTCATCAGCGTCATGTTCATTACGCAGCCTTTCACCGTACAGCCAAGTGTGAACATCAGGCTGGGAAGACCGAGAATTGCCGCCTCATAAAGCCGGGACAGGCATAAATTTCCCAGCTCAATATGCACAGGCTTGTATTTATCCGTAAATCCGGGAAACACGCAAAGGAACGCGAAAACGTAGCTCGCAGATGTCGCAAGGCCAATCCCGAACGCGCCAAGTCTGAAATATACAGCAGCAATATCCATCGCAATATTTGAGACAAGCATAACAGCTATTGAGACATACGAGAGTTTCACATTGTTGTTCATGGGCAGGAATACCATCAGGAAGCCGTAAAGTATCTGAAACGTTATCCCGTAAGAATATCCGCCGATATAGTCTCTAAGGTTCAGGATAACAGCCCTGTCATGATTTCCCGCCGTGAGAAAAGCTATAAGAGGCTCACAGAACAGTACGCACGAGACTGAAATCACAGCTCCGCAGGCCGCGAGGAAAAAAAATCCCGATGAGAAAAGAGAGACAACTTTCCTACCGTCCCCGCTTCCGACAGCGCGGGAACACAGAATTTGCAGGCCGATTATCAGCACATACGAGAATCCCATCAGCGTAACTACAGGCGCGAAAAGCCCCGCGGCGGCAACAACATTAGGCCCAAGAAAACGCCCCGTAACCGCCGTGTCAATCATTGAGTTCGCGGCGGAAATTATGATACTGAAAATTTGCGTTACAGCCAGCTTCAGATAAGTATCCCTGATGATAAGAAAATTCATGAGTTACACACCTCTTTGTTTCTGTAAAAAAAGTGAGAACCCCGCGAATGATTCCGCAAGATTCTCACTAGTTGTTCTCGACTGCTGTTAATGCGGTGTGTGTGGATTCTGGCAGGAGACCTTTTGCGCTACTGCTTTACGACGTTGGCAGCCTGGGGGCCTTTCTCGCCGTTTACGATGTCGAACGTTACCTTCTGACCCTCATTGAGAGTCTTGAAGCCCTCGCCCTGGATTGCGGTGAAGTGGACGAGAACGTCCTTTCCGTCGTCTACGGTGATGAAGCCGTAGCCTTTGCTCTCATTGAACCATTTGACAGTTCCCTGTGCCATTGAAAAAAAAGCCTCCTGATAATGATAATAAAAATATTTCGCAAATAGAATAATAAATACACTAAATTGCGGAGATTAGATTACATTCTTTGCGGGAATATGTCAAGCGAGTAAAAATTTACACATCGTACACAATTTACGCGATAATTTTCCCCCCGCAGACAAAAATTTTTCGGCTATAATATCACAATCGCAGTCAAAAATTTATGGGAGCTTGCTTGCAGGCTGAGAGGGAACTTTTTTCCGTGTTCCGACCATCATAACTTGATCCGGGTAATGCCGGCGCAAGGAACTTTATCAGAATCGCATACACTCACACACGCAGAGAGCTTCCCGAAAAAAGGAGTAATCATAATGTTATCTTCATGCCTCGAAAATGTCCGGGCAATGTCGCCCCTAGTCCACAACATAACGAACTATGTTACAGTGAACGATGTCGCAAACGCAATATTAGCCGCCGGAGCCAGTCCCATTATGGCCGATGAGCCTGATGACGCATACGAAATCACCGCGATATGCTCCGCGCTGAACGTCAACATAGGCACACTCAATTCACGCACAATAGAAGCGATGTTCCGGGCCGGGAAGAGGGCTTCAGAGCTGGGACACGCGACACTGTTAGACCCTGTAGGGGCAGGCGCAAGCAGTCTCAGGACAAACACTGCGGTGGATCTCATGAAGGAGATAAAGTTTGACGTTATACGCGGGAATGCCTCAGAGATTAAGACTCTCGCGCTAGGCTCCGGGAAAACTCACGGCGTTGACGCGGACAAAGCTGACTCCGTGAGCGACTCAAATCTCGGATTCATGGCTGGATTCGTTCGTGATTTCGCGAAATCGTCCAGGGCTGTCGCGGCTCTCACAGGGGCAATTGATATTGTGTCGGACGGTGAGAAGTGTTACGTCATACGAAACGGGCGGGCGGAAATGGGACGCATTACCGGCACAGGCTGTATGCTGTCGGGAATCATGGCCGCGTTTGTCGCCGCTAATCCGGGCAATGTGCTAGAGGCTTGCGCGGCGGCTGTCTGCGTAATGGGACTCGCGGGTGAAATCGGATATTCTCACCTTCAGAATCACGAGGGAAATTCTACGTACCGAAACAGAATCATTGACGCAATATATACCATGACAGGAGAAATTTTAGACGGAGGCGCGAAATATGAGATTATCGGCTGAAAGTCTCAGGCTCTACGCCGTAACAGACCGCACTTGGCTTAACGGGCGGACTCTTTCTGACTGTGTGCGCGAAACAATCGCGGGCGGGGCGACAATGATTCAGATCCGGGAAAAGTCGCTCGGCTATGAGGCATTCAGGGACGAGGCACGAGAGATACAAGCGGTTTGCCGGGAAAATAATATCCCCTTCATCGTGAATGACAATGTGAGATTAGCGCGGGAAATTTCTGCTGACGGAATCCACGTAGGCCAGGACGATATGAGCGCGGTTAATGTCCGTGAGATTGTCGGGCCGGGGATGATTCTGGGAGTCTCCGTGCGTACTGCTGACGAGGCAATAGAGGCTGAGAAAAACGGCGCGGACTATCTCGGAGCGGGGGCGGTCTTTCACACCGGCTCAAAGTCTGACGCTGTAGACATCTCACACACGGCACTGCGGGAAATCTGCGAGTCCGTGAAAATTCCTGTCGTCGCTATCGGCGGAATAAGCGCGGGGAATATTCACCTTCTCGCCGGGAGCGGCATTGAGGGAGTCGCGGTGATAAGCGCAATTTTCGCGCAGAATGATATACAGTCGGCTTCACGTGAGCTTCTAGCATTGTCGGAAAAATATTTTGCCCATGAATCTTAGGGGTGCGATATTTGACGCTGACGGGACATTGCTGGACTCCATGCACATTTGGCGGGAGCTGGGAGCGCGTTACCTTCAGAGCCTGAATATAACGCCGGAGGAAAATTTATCGGCGAAACTTTATCCCATGAGCTTGGAGCAGTCATGCAGGTATCTCAGGGATCATTACGGGCTGAGAGACTCGGAGGGAGATATACAGTCGGGCATTCTCGGAATAATTGAGGGATTCTACCGTGAGGAAGTTACGCTGAAAGACGGAGTGCGGGAATTTCTCCCGGCCATGCGTGAAAAGGGTATACAGATGGTAATAGCGACTTCCGGGAATCGGGATTTATTGCTGTCAGCACTCGAACGAAACGGAATCGCAGAATATTTTGATGAGATATTCACATGCTCGGAGCTGTCGACAACGAAACACGAGCCGGATATTTTTCTTGCCTGCGCTGAATTTATGAGCCTCAAGCCTGAGAATGTCGGAGTATTTGAGGATGCATTGTTCGCGCTTGAGACGGCAAAGCGTGCGGGGTTCGTAACATTCGGAGTTGCTGATGAGTCCAACGTTCACCAGTGGCAAATGATACAGTCAACAGCAGACTACACTATAGAAACATTCAGGGGAGGGATAATATCATGAAAACGGCACTCGCTATAGCAGGGTCAGACTCTTCCGGGGGGGCGGGCATTCAGGCGGACATTAAAGCCATGACAATGAACGGAGTTTACGCCATGACCGCAATCACGGCACTTACGGCGCAGAATACGACAGGAGTCACGGGTATCATGGAAGTTACGCCGGAATTTTTGCGCTCACAGATTGACGCGGTATTCACGGACATACGCCCGGACGCGGTGAAAATCGGAATGGTGTCAAGCTCAGGACTCATTCACGCAATATCGGACGCGCTGAAATTCTACAAGGCCGCTAACATCGTAGCAGATCCCGTAATGGTATCGACAAGCGGGGCGAAACTGATTGATGATGACGCTGTGAGGACTCTTGCTGATGAACTCTTGCCCCTCGCGGTTGTTGCGACTCCGAATATCCCGGAGGCTGAAATTCTTTCGGGCGTGAAAATTTCCGGGCGCGATGACATGATGAGGGCGGGCGCGAAAATCTGCGGTGAATACGGCTGTTCAGTCCTCGTAAAGGGCGGGCATTCGGTGAATGACGCTGATGATTTATTGTGTGAAGGTGCTGACAAATTCACATGGTTTCACGGCAAACGCATTGACACGAACAATACACACGGAACGGGCTGCACTCTCTCAAGCGCAATCGCGGCGAATCTGGCGAAAGGTCATAATCTCGCTGACTCTGTGAGGCTCGCGAAAGAATATATTTCCGGGGCGTTAGGGGCAATGCTCAATCTTGGGAAGGGAAGCGGGCCAATGAATCACGCGTTTTGTCTCAGCGGTAAATTTGCGGGAAAAATGGACATTCGTGGGATTCTGATGGCTTCAGTTTCTGACATCTGGCCGGAATACAATAATCATCCGTTTGTACGGGGAATTGAGACGGGGACTCTTGACCCTCAGAAATTCAGACGTTACATCATACAGGATTATTTGTACCTGAACGAGTACGCAAAAGTTTTCGCCGTAGGAATCGCAAAAGCAAAGAGCCTCGAAACAATGCGCCTATTCTCATCAGTCATTGACGCAATCGCAAACGTTGAAATGAACGTGCATAAAGGCTACATGGCCAAGTTCGGCGTGACTCAGGAGGAATTAGACTCTGCCTCGCGTGAACTCGCTAACCTGTCGTACACATCGTACATGCTAAGAATCGCATACGAGGAGGGCGAACCCGAAATATTAGCGGCGATTCTGTCGTGCGCCCTAAGCTACGAGGATATAGCGCGGGAAATCGTCAGGCGTAACCCCGAATCCGTAAATCACGAATTATATGGCTCATGGGTGCGGACATACTCAGGGGAGGAATATTGCGGTTTGAACGGCGTATTAGTGTCATTCTTGGAGAGGTCAGCGGAGAATTACAGCGAGTCGCAGATAAATCACCTTGCCGAAATTTTCCGGGAATGCTCGCTTTATGAGTCTGGATTCTGGGATATGGGATGGGCTGAATAATGCGGTGCGTGATAATCGGCGGGGCGGAAATCCGAAATTACCCGCTAATCCGCTCATATCTCAGGCCGGGCGATTTCGTGATATATTGCGACTGCGGTCTGAAACATTCTGACTCTCTCGGCGTGAGTCCGTCTCTCATTATCGGCGATTTCGACTCTCACCCAATGCCGGAAGACTCGCATAACGTTATAATTCTCCCGGTCGTGAAAGATGACACTGATACAATTTTTGCGGTGAAGGAAGCTATCCGCCGGGGATTTTCTGAGGTGTTAATGCTAGGTGTTACGGGAGGGCGGGAGGATATGACACTGGGAAATATTTACGCGCTGTTAATGCTGAAGGCTCACGGAGTCCCGGCCATGATTGCGGGCGACTTTTCCGAGATGAGCATAATTTCAGCGGGTGAAACGGTGAGGGTTTCTGACATATGGCGGTGCTTCTCCCTGCTGAACATTTCCGGCACTGCGTCAGGAATCACAATCACGGGCGCGAAATACCCCCTCGACAACGGTACTATTACCCCTGAATACCAGTACGGAATAAGCAACGAGACACTTCCCGGCCATGACGCTGAAATCACGCTGAAGGAAGGAAATTTATTGCTAGTCTGCGTTAGGCGGTGAAGATTTTTCCGGCTGTATGGTAAAATTCAGGTACAAAATATTTCAGGAGGTTTTACGGAAATGAAGAAGTCAGCATTAATCCTCGTGCTTGTTTTCATCATGGGCATTTTCGCGTTCGGAGCATCGGCGGAAGAGTCAGCGGTGTCATCGGACAAATCAGCGGCTCCTGCGGCAGTTGCGGACGGGGAATTTGATTTCCTGAGATTCGCGAAAGAAAGAGTCCTTCCCGATTTCCATCCCACAGTGAAAATTGAGGACGCTCAGGCGGATTTTGACGAGAAGCCGTTTGACAAGGGCGAGGGAGTCAAGCGCGCCAAGGTCGGAATATTCTACAAAGGCTGGATTCAGCAGCACTCAATGTTGATTGAGATGGATTACAGGGCGGAAGACAGGAAAGTCCGCGTAAACGTCCTCAAAGACACAAACGGCCTCAACCTTCGCGGTGCAAAGTTCTTCAAGGAAGGCGAATGGGTCAGCCTTGCGGAAATGGGCTGGAAGTAGTCAGAGCGAAAACAGAATAATATTCCGGGGCATCAGTGAAAGTTTTGCTGATGTCCTTTTTTTATGACGATGACAAAACAAGATTTTATTTCCCTCCTCAAGCGCAAATTCTCATCCCTCGTGATGATATTGATTCCCGCGTTCGCAATCACCCTCATAATCGGCGGGCTTGTGTGGGCATTCCGTTTCATGATTCCGGCGGAATGGCTCTCGGAAATTTCGCGCTACATCGACAACCCGTCAGAGCTTCGGAAACTCGGCGAGGGGTCTGAGTGGCTGTTCGTGCTGATACAGGTCTTGCAGGTCGTAATAGCTCCGATACCGGGACAAGCGGCGGCATTCGCGGGCGGGTTCATTTTCGGCTTCTGGAAGGGCTGGGCATTAACGACACTCGGACTCTTAATCGGGAGTCTTATTGCGATGTCATTGGCGCGGCTTCTCGGTATATCACTTGTCCGCAAAATCGTTCCTGAGTCGATAATTCAGCGTTTCGACTCTGTGATTTCTGACGGGGGATATATGACGTTCTTCATGATATTTTTGCTGCCTGCATTGCCGGATGACGCTGTATGCTTCCTCGCCGGACTCACAAAATTAAAGCTCCTGCCATTGTCGCTGGTGTGCCTTCTGGGACGCGCTCCGGGTATGGCGGTCTTGTCGTTCACGGGGGCGGGGTTCGCTGACGGCCTCACGGTTTGGGCGGAGATTCTTTTTTCTGTGATGATGGTATTGTCCGTATTGCTGTGGCTTTTCTGGGAAGTAATAGAGGCATGGGTGTATGATTTCCTGAAGATTAAGCGGTGATTACAATATGGGAGATAACAAGCGTCCGGCAAATTCTTTCAGCCTCATTACGGCCGGGCGTTTTCGTTTCCTGCGTGATGATTCTGTCTCCTCCGCGCAGTGCCTCAAATCGTTAAGAAATACCCGCTCAAGCTCATTCACTAGCCTCGTTGAGTACACGAACGCCTGAACCTCGTAATTTATCCCGAAACTTAGCGCGTCAAGATTGGCCGTTCCCACTGAAGCCACATGCGAGTCAGCTATCATTGTCTTTGCGTGAATGAAGCCCCCCTCGTATGTGAACACCCTCACGCCGTGAGCTATAAGCCCGTCAACGTATGACTGCGATGCCCACGAGACTATGACATGATTCGACCATGACGGAATTATGACACGGACATCAATCCCACGCGCTGAAGCGTTATAGAGAGCGTCAAGAAATTTCCTGTCAGGCGCGAAATACGGAGTCGTAATCCATACTCTTTTTGACGACGACTCAATCACCCGTATAAACTCGTCAGCAACAGCCCGGTAATCCCTCCCAGTCCCCCCCGCAATAATCCTCAGAGGAACGCC
>JAFYBQ010000034.1 GCA_017540085.1 Synergistaceae bacterium
ACTCAGGACTCAGGACTCAGGACTCAGGCGTATTCTACGCATTGACGCTCCCCGCATAGAGGCTTTAGACGGAAAAGCCCGGCTGACGTTTGACATTCACGACCCCGAAAAGGGACCATGCCCCGTCTGGTATGAGGTCTCAGAGAAATACGCGCAGTATCTCACCGATGAAGTGTCAGACTCGTGCCTCGTGTGCGTCCTGCTTTACGCTATGGAGCATGATTATGACATTGAGTGTGCCGGGAATGTCTCGGAGCGGATATATCATCAGCTTACGGAGTACTTCATTCCGGCACTGTCGCAGAATGTTCCGCGCTACAAGAAAATCAGCATAACCTGCCCGACATCGGATATTGAGTTTCACCCGCAGGCAGTCGGGGCGGGGCTTTCGTGCGGGGTTGACTCATTCTACACGATACTGAAAAATTTGTGTCATCCCAAGGGAAGCAGGCTCAAGATTACGCACCTTTGCTGCTTCAATGTCGGTGCCTTTCAGAAGAGGAAAGAATTTGCACAAAGCGTGTATCTTGAGAGCGTGAAAGCGTTTGAGCCTGTCGCCAAAGAGCTGGGCTGCGAGTTCTTCACCTGCGACTCCAACGTCAGCGGCTTTCTTAATCAGAGCCATCTTAGGACTCACTCATTGCGGACTCTTTCTGTTCCTCTGGCAGTGCAGAAACTTTTCTCACTCTACTATTTCTCATCAGGCTATCAATACTCAAAGTTTCACATAAACGATCATGACACAGCGGATTATGACATTTTCACGCTCCCGCTTCTGTCAAATCAGAATGCCCGCTTTGAGCTTGTTGGCGGTGAGGTTACGAGGCTGGGCAAGCTCGAATATCTCACCCGGCACGAAATCACGCGCAAGCATCTCAATGTCTGCAACGACAGCAAGAACGGCGGCAACTGCTCTGTATGCGGGAAATGTATACGTACAATGCTTGAGCTTGATTTGCTGGGCAAACTTGATGACTACAGCGCGGTTTTTGACGTGGAAAAGTTCAGGAAGCGCAAACGGCGTTACATCTGGGCGGCGGTGTGTGAAAGGCGGCAGGCGGACATGGCCGAGATTGTGAGGGAGCTTAGACAGCGGGGGCAGATAGGCATTATTGATTACGCTGTCGGTTATGCTATGAGGCTTGCGGAAATGCTTGCGGAAAAATTCGGCTTCCTTTCGGCCATGAAAAAAATTTACGAGCGGCATATTTGACGGACAGCCCCTCGGATTCTCAGCCGGGACAAAATTAATGTTTGACAAGAATTTATCGGCGGGGTAATATATCCCCTGTTTTGCGTAAATGGTGGGTTGGCCGAGTAGGTCGAAGGCGCTCGCCTGCTAAGTGAGTATACGGTTAAGACACCGTATCGTGAGTTCGAATCTCACACCCACCGCCATTGCGCCAGTAGCTCAGCTGGATAGAGCGAAGGCCTACGGAGCCTTAGGTCGTGGGTTCGAATCCTGCCTGGCGCGCCAATATTGCGATTAACGAAAGCGGCTGAACTCAATTCAGGCCGTTTTTTTGTATTCTTACGGCTTTAACCCTGAGAGTCTCACATGGCCGTGAAAGAAATTCTCAGGTTAAGCATAAATTCACACAAGGAGAGATTCACGCGATGAAGAAAATATTTGTATCCGCTCTGCTCGTCCTGGCAATGTCAGCAAGTGCTTTCGGGGCAGCCTTCAAGATTGGCGGAACAGCCCCCCTCACGGGAGGAGCTGCGATTTACGGCACTGCGGCCATGAGAGGCGCACAGATAGCGGCGGAAGAAATCAACGCAATGAAGGGTGATATTCAGTTCGATTTGCGCTACGAGGACGACACCCACGACGCAGAGAAAGCCGTCAACGCCTACAACGCCCTCAAAGACTGGGGAATGCAGATCTCGCTGGGTTCCGTAACGTCAAAGCCGGCTGAAGCCACAGCGGCGGAGAATTTTGCGGACAGGATTTTTGCCCTCACCCCGTCAGCGTCATCAGCGGCAGTAACAGAGGGAAAAGACAACGTTTTTCAGATGTGCTTTGTTGACCCGAACCAGGGCACAGCCTCAGCGCAGTATATCGGCGACAAGAAATTAGCCAAGAAAGTCGCGGTAATCTGGAAGAATGATGATGTCTACTCAAAGGGAGTCCGTGATACGTTTGTCGAGAACGCCAGCAAGTACGGACTCGAAATCGTAAGTGAGACAGCATTCGCGGACGGCAACGACACCGATTTTTCCGTTCAGCTCACGGACGCAAAGAACAAGGGCGCGGAACTCGTATTCCTCCCGATGTACTATCAGCCCGCCTCGCTCATTCTCGCACAGGCTCAGGCAATGGGATACGCTCCCAAATGGTTCGGCATTGACGGAATGGACGGTATTTTGACGATGGAAGGATTCGACAAGTCATTAGCGGAAGGCGTTATGTTATTGACACCGTTCAACGCAGACGCAAAAGACGAGAAGACTCAGAAGTTCGTCAAGAAGTATCAGGAGAAATTCGGCGAGATTCCGAATCAGTTTGCGGCAGACGGCTATGACTGCATATATGCTTACTGCCAGGCACTGACTCAGGCAAAAGCGACTCCCGATATGAGCGCGGAAGACCTTTGCGGGAAAATGATTGAGCAGTTCACGACAATGACATTCAACGGCGTTACAGGCGAAAATGTCAGGTGGGCGAAGAACGGCGAAGTAACAAAAGATCCCAAAGGCATGGTCATAAAGAACGGCGCGTATGTCGGTCTTGACTAATCACAATCTCAATCACACAGATTAATACCTGAAATTTTGCGGGGCAGTCGGGAATATCGGCCACAAGTAAAAATTTCCGGCTGCTCTTTTCGTATAAGGAGATATTAATGACATTCCTAAACTTTTTCATAAGCGGTATAAGTCTCGGCAGTATTTACGCGATTATTGCCCTCGGCTATACGATGGTTTACGGCATAGCGAAAATGCTGAATTTCGCGCACGGCGATGTGATTATGGTCGGCGCGTATGTCTGCTTCTATGCTGTGGCGCGGTATGAGCTGAATCCCTTTCTCGGTGTCGTAATTGCTATGGCAGTCTGCACATTACTGGGAATGATTGTCGAGCGTCTCGCCTATAAGCCATTGAGGCAGGCACCGTCCCTAGCAGTATTGATTACGGCAATCGGCATGAGCTACTTTTTGCAGAACACCGCGCTTTTATTGTGGTCGTCAAATCCCAAAGTATTCCCGTCAATAGTAGGCAGGGGGTCATTCAAGCTCTTTGACGGCGAATTATCCATATCACATATCACCGCATTAACGATAATTGTATGTCTCGTAATCATGGCCGTATTATCGCTCTTTATCAGCAAAACGAAAATGGGCAAGGCTATGCGAGCATGTTCAGAAGACAAGGGAGCCGCCCAGCTCATGGGAATAAACGTAAACGCTACAATCTCGATGACGTTCGCAATAGGTTCGGGGCTTGCGGCGGTTGCGGGCGCGCTGTTGTGTTCAGCATATCCCACACTCATGCCGACAACGGGATCGCTTCCGGGAATCAAGGCATTCACGGCGGCGGTGTTCGGGGGAATAGGGTCTATACCCGGCGCATTTTTGGGAGGGCTTATGCTCGGAGTGATTGAGATTTTCGCAAAGGCTTATATTTCGAGCCAGTTATCAGACGCGGTAGTGTTCGGGGTATTGATTGTAGTGCTTCTCGTGAAACCCGCAGGCTTGCTCGGAAAAATGACGCAGGAGAAGGTGTAAATCAATGACAATGCGGAGACTCATAAACTTAAAGCGCGCCGAGGCCCGGAAAATTTACTTGACATATGCCGTTGTCATAGTCGCGTATATAGTCTGTCAGGTGATGAGCAGTACAAAATTTCTCAGCTCGTCAATGCGCGGAATGTTAGTGCCAATTTGCGCGTATATGGTAATGGCCGTGTCGCTGAATCTCGTTGTCGGAATCCTCGGCGAATTGTCGCTAGGCCACGCGGGATTTATGTCGGTCGGGGCATTTTCGGGTGTCGCAACGGCTATATTATTGCAGGGGGTTATACCGTTCGCCCCGGTCAGGCTCGCAATCGCTATGATTGTCGCGGCAATTTTCGCGGCGTTCGCGGGATTCGTCATCGGGATTCCTGTTTTGCGGCTGAAGGGGGACTATCTCGCCATTGTTACGCTGGCATTCGGTGAGATCATCAAGAGCATTCTCAACAATTTTTACATGGGAATAGACTCGCAGGGGATTCAGATTAGCATGTTGTCAGACACAACGAGGCTTTTACCCGGAGGCAAGCTCATAATCCGCGGGCCTATGGGAATCAGCGGCATTCAGAAAATCGCGACATTCCCGGCGGGCGCAATCCTCCTCATAATCGCGTTGATGATCGTCTTCAACCTCGTAAACTCTCGTTCGGGGCGGGCGTTCATGGCAATACGTGATGACAGAATCGCGGCTGAAAGTATCGGGCTTGACATAACAAAGTACAAGATGATGGCTTTCGTGATGTCTGCGGCTCTAGCAGGGGCGGCTGGGGCATTGTTCGCAATGAACTATTCTACGATTGTCGCGAATAAGTTTGACTTCAACACGTCAATATTGATACTTGTCTTTGTCGTTCTCGGCGGGCAGGGAAATATGTTAGGCGGAATTATTGCGGCGGCGGTGCTAACTATATTGCCGGAAAAATTGCGGAGTTTCTCTGAGTACAGAATGCTTCTGTATGCCATTGTCTTAATCGTGATGATGCTGGCCACGAATAACGCTGAGATAAAAGAATTTCTGTCGCGGCTAAACCCTTTCAGGCGAAAGGAGGAGGAGTAAGCCATGAAGGCAAAAACGAAATATGTACCAGTCCCGTCAACAACAATCCTTCCTGAGAGGGACGCAGGGCGCTCGCCCGTTCTCGAATGCGTCAAGCTCGGTATCACTCTCGGAGGCATTAAGGCTGTTGAGGATTTCAACCTTACTGTAGGACGCACGGAAATTGTCGGCTTAATCGGCCCGAACGGCGCGGGAAAAACTACAGTGTTCAATTTGCTGACGAAAGTATATCAGCCCACGACAGGAACAATTTTGCTCAACGGCCAGGACACTCACGGCATGGACACGCAGCAGGTCAACAAAGCCGGAATCGCCCGCACGTTTCAGAATATACGGCTCTTCCGCAACCTAAGTGTTATCGACAACGTGAAGACAGCCATGAACAACGAAATGCACTACAGCATGTTGAGCGCGATATTGAGACTTCCGGATTACAGGCGCGAGGAAGTAGCCGCACACAGGCGGGCATTGAAGCTCCTCTCAATTTTCGACATGCAGCACATGGCCGATGCTCCTGCGGGTTCACTTCCCTACGGTGCGCAGAGACGGCTTGAGATTGTCCGGGCACTTGCCACGAATCCTTCACTGTTGCTTCTTGATGAGCCTGCCGCAGGTATGAATCCTTCTGAGACTGCCGACTTGATGGACAATATACGCAAGGTTCATGAGATGTTCCAGATTGCAATCGTACTGATTGAGCATGATATGAGTCTGGTAATGAACATTTGCGAGGGAATATGCGTCCTCAATTTCGGCCATGTAATCGCGAAAGGGACTCCCGATGAGATTCAGAGAAACCCCGCTGTAATTGAGGCGTATTTAGGCAGGCGGAAGGAGGCGTAACGATGTCAGACCCAGTATTGAAGGTAGAGAATATCAATGTCTATTACGGGAGCATTCACGCGATAAAGGGAATATCATTTGAGGTTTACGAGGGCGAAATAGTAACCCTAATCGGTGCGAACGGTGCGGGGAAGTCAACAACCCTCAACACAATTTCAGGATTATTGCACCCTGCAACGGGGAGCGTGTCATTTCTCGGTGAGTCTCTGGCGAAAATTCAGCCTCACAAAATCGTAGAGCGTGGCCTCGCGCAGGTGCCTGAAGGCCGCAGAGTGTTCGCGCAAATGACGGTGCAGGAGAATTTAGAGATGGGAGCATTCACGCAGAACGGCGACATTTCCTGGGACTTGGAGAAAGTTTACGGGCTTTTCCCGCGCCTGAAGGAGAGAATGACTCAGACAGCCGGGACTTTATCCGGGGGAGAACAGCAGATGTTAGCGATGGGCCGTGCGTTGATGAGCCGTCCGAAATTGTTGATGCTTGATGAGCCGTCAATGGGACTCGCGCCGATTCTTGTTGAGCAGATTTTCGAGATTATCGCCGACCTTCACAGGACGGGCGCGACAATACTTCTCGTTGAGCAGAACGCGCAAATGGCTCTGAGCATTGCGAGCCGGGGCTACGTCATGGAGACCGGGAGAATTGTTACGACAGGGACAGGGCAGGAGCTTTTAGCGTCGGAGGAAGTCAGGAAGGCGTATTTAGGCGGTTAGTCTTTGTGCAAAAATAAAACTGTAATGTAAAATGCTCCGTAGTTAAATGACTGCGGGGTGTTTTTTATGAACATTGCACTGCCGGAAGGAAAAATACAGGATTACATTGACGGGAAATTCCGAAATGACACGCCGGAAGAATACGTGCGTCAGACAATCGAGAAACGTTTGATTGACGAACTCAAATACAGAAGCGCACAAGTTCAGATTGAGTACGCTCTCAGGCTCGGAACTTCAAGGCCGCGTGCTGATATTGTCATCTGGGATTATAACGCTCAGGAAAAATCACAGGAAACTATACGAATCATCATCGAGTGCAAGAAAGACTCAATCCCTCCCGAAAGCTCAAAAGACGGAATTGATCAGCTTAAATCCTACATGCACATCTGCCCTAACTGCGAGTGGGGAATGTGGACAAATAGCATCTTCAGAGTCGTATACAGAAAACAAAAGCTCCCTTCAGGAAAATTTGAGCTGATTGAATACAACGATATTCCGTCAGCAAACGGAAGCATTGAGGAAATTGACAGGCCAAAATTATCGACTCTCCGCAACGCGTCATCGGATAATTTATTGTTCGTTTTCAGGACTTGCCACAATTATATTTACGCTAATGACGGACTCCAAAAGCAGCCGGCATTCTTTGAGTTCCTCAAGATAATTTTCTGCAAGATTCATGATGAGCACAACAACCTGAAAGCCCTCAAATTTTACGCGACATCGCAGGAACGCTCTAACCCGGACGGACAGTTAGCCGTGAAGAACCGTATCTCTCAAATTTTCAGCGAAGTGAAGAAACGTTACGGCAGAATTTTTGACGAGAAAGATTTGATTGCGCTCTCTCCCAGAAGCCTCGCTTATATCGTCAGCGAACTCCAAAGCTACAGCCTCCTTAATACGAACATTGACATAAAGGGCAAAGCATACGAGGAAATTGTAGGCGCAAATCTCAGGGGCGACAGAGGAGAATTTTTCACCCCACGAAACATCATGAAGATGACCGTCGAAATGATTAACCCCGGCCTCAATGAGAAAGTTTTAGACAGCTCATGCGGTACAGGCGGATTCCTCGTTACGGCCATGACTCACACAATGGACAGCTTGCGCCGCGAATATGAAGAGGCTTTTGGGATTCCGTTTGCGAATTGGGACGCTAATATTCAGGCGGACTTCAACAAACGCAAGAACGAAATCATATCGGCTCAGTATTTCGGCTTCGACCTTAACCCGGACTTGGTGAAAGCTACGAAAATGAACATGGTCATGAACAATGATGGAAGCGGCAATATCCTTCAGGTAAATTCGCTACTTCCTCCGCAGATGTGGCCGGAAGATTTCAGGTCAAGACTCGCAAACGCTCTCGGCATTCAGAGCAGCTCAATCACAAATTACAGGACGATTAATCTTTTTGATGTCATTGTTACAAATCCGCCGTTCGGCAGCAAAATACCCGTAAAAGATGAATATATCCTCGAACAGTTTGAACTCGCTCATTCATGGAAGCACGACAAAATTTCAGGGCAGTGGATCATGACCGACAATCTTCAATCGTCAGTGCCTCCTGAGATTCTTTTTGTCGAAAGATGTACTCAGTTCCTCAAAGAAGGCGGGAGAATGGGAATCATATTGCCCGATTCGATTCTCGGTTCTCCGAGTCTCGGTTACATCCGCCAATGGATTCTCGTCAACCATACTGTTATCGCAAGCATTGATTTGACACCTGACACTTTCCAGCCTCATAACGGCACGCAGACTTCTATATTAATCCTTCAGAAGAAAACGCAGAGGCAGAAAGACAGCGAGGCAATGAATCATCATATAGCATCGTACAAAATCTTCATGGCCTGCATTGACAGAGTAGGGCATGACAGGCGCGGGAATCCCCTCTACAAACGCGACAAGGACGGAAGCGAAATTGTTTTGCGCGACATTGGCGGGAAACCCGAAAGAATCCCTGACGACCAGACAGAAATTCTTGCTGAGATTTTCAGGGAGTGGCAAAAAAAAAATTCTTTCTCCGGGCGTGAGGGTATAAAGTGCTGTGCTGTTGGCCTCGATGAGATATTAGCGGGGGAAAATCTGCGGCTTGAGGCTAATATCTTCAACGATGATGCGAGGAATGCGGCAAGGGATATAGAGAGCGGGAAATTTCCGGCAATGAAATTCTCGGAGCTTGCAAGGTCGTATACTCTTGGGCGTGCAGTCAGAGTCATCAAGGTAAAATCACCATACCCGTTTTACCAGCCTTCAAGCGTTACTGACATCAAGCCAAAACTTGACGGCTATTTATACTCGCGCAATGTTTCAGATATTGAGGCTCTGAAGATTCACAAAGGGCAGGTGTTATTGACATGTTCAGGCACAATCGGAAAAGCTGTATATGTTTCTGACACTCTCAGCGGCAAATATCTCAGCTCGGACATGATAAGAATCGACTGCAATAACGCTGAGGACTCCGGCTATGTTTATGCGTATCTCAGAAGCCGACCATGTCAGAAAATCCTACAGTCATTGGCATATGGAGCAGTCATTCAGCACATAACGCCCGAACACCTTAACGACATTCCCATACCTGACGCGCCCGCAGAAATCCGCCGCAAGATTCACACGCTCATAACTCAGTCTTACGCGCTCAGAGACGAGTCCAACATTATGCTTGATGAGGCCGAATCGATTCTTGTCCGCGAGCTTGGACTCCCTCCGATTGACAGCATGATGAATCACGATGACATTCTCACGTTCGAGGTGAGCAGCAATGATTTTCTCAGCTCAGGAAGATTCGAGGCCTCGTATCATTCGCCGTTATTCAGGGAAATAGTGAGGCACCTTGAGGACAACGCCGGGGAAGTCCTAGCACTCGGAGATGAGAGAGTCAGCAGGGATATACTTTTGCCGGGAAGATTCAAGCGCGTTTATGTCAGCGAGGGTTACGGGGCTGTGTTCATCGGCGGAAAACAGTTAGGCGAGCTTGACCCGTCGGACAAAAAATATCTTGCCTTCTCACAGCATGAGGACAGAATACGCAGAGAACTCACAATACACACGAACATGATACTAATCACATGCAGCGGGACTATAGGGGATGTGAATCTTGTGCCAAAACACTGGGACGGATGGACAGCAAGCCAGCACATTATACGGGTATTGCCCGCGTCAGATGATATTACCGGGTATGCGTATGTATTTCTTGCGTCAGAATGCGGGCGCGAATTATTGAGGCGGTATAGATATGGGGCTGTTATCGATGAAATTAATGATGAGCATGTAGCTTCCGTGCCGTTCCCGTTACTGAGGGACAAAGAGACTCAGAGCCGTATAAACTCCCTTGCGCTTTGTGCGAACGACAAAAGATTTCAGGCGTATAACCTTGAGCGTGAGGCCATGAAAATTATTGAGGGTGAAATTCTGAGCGGTGAATAACAAAATCCCCCCTGAACATCACAAGGGGGACTCAATTATCGCTTTTGTTTCGTTAATATGCTGTAAGAAATTCAGACGCGGTTATACATTTCGGATGTTCCATATTTAGGCTGAGAAAATCTTTATCACCTGTCAGGATAATATCAACTTCATACAATATTGCGGCGTTTAGTATGGGCTTTTGCGTACCTGATGATTTCTCCCGCGCTATAAACAGCGGGTGTCAATAAGCACTCTCATATGCCGTAACGCACTTCATTAACAAGAGCCTGCACATCAACTCATCTTTCACGCCAAGCATTTCCGCTGCTCCCTCAAAAGCCTTCTGAGCCTTTGCGAGCGCACCCGCTGAAGCATTGCAGAGCACTATTTCTCCGTTCTCGTTCTGTGCAAAAGCAATCTTATCACCTGAGCGAAGACCGAGAATTTTCCGTACATCAAATGGCATCGTTATCTGCCAGGTTTCAGAAATTCTAGCTAAGTATGTCATTACTTCAGCAATCCGATATTCTTCATCACGGCTTCAAGTTTTGCGTGCTGTTCAGGCGTAAGGGGCTGAATCGGTTCGGCGCATTTCCCGACATTGTAGCCGATCATGTTCAGAGCCTCTTTGATGACAACCGGGAAGCTGCCCATGTTCGTGGCAATCCGTAATTCACTCAGCTTGAACTGTGCCTCTAATGCCGCGTCATATTTCCCGGCCTTGAAGTTCTCGTAAATATCGACAGCGATTCTCGGCGCAATGTTCCCGCATGACGTTATCGCCCCGGCCGAACCGTACCACAACGCCGCATATATCAGCGTGTCCCGTCCCATCAGAACGCAGAACTCCGGATTGTCGCGGGTGAGCCTGATATATTCCTCGCTGTTCGTCATGTCGCCCGTTGAGTCTTTCACGGCTATGATGTTCTTGACCTTCGCGAGCTTCTGTATCGTAACGGGGTCGACTCCGACATTCGTTTTCGGCTTGTTGTTGTAGATGACTATCGGCAGGCTTGTAGCGTCGGCTATCTTCCTGTAATAGATCTCAAGCTCCGCCTGCGTCTGACTCACGAACATAGGAGTCAGCACGCTCAGTGCGTCAACTTTGCACTCCTCCGCGATTTTCGCCAGCTCTATAGCTCCCTGCGGGGTGATGTGATTCGCTCCGGCGTAAATGTCCATCTTCCCGCGGGCATATTCACAGGTTACTTCAAGAACATGGCGGTAAAATCCGTTGTCAAATGCGTAGAACTCTCCCGATGTCCCGAAAGGAAAGACCCCGTGAATCCCGTTGTCGATGAAATACTGAAGCAGCTTTTTGTACTCGTCCTCTTTGAATTTCCCGCTGTCATCAATAGGAGTAACAACAGGTATGACGATACCCTTCGGCTTGAACATGTAATGATGTCCCCTTTCATTTGTGAAAAAATTTCCTGCGGTGAAATTATTATACACTGAAAAATGCGGGCTGTTTGTGAAAAATTTGCGGTTATTATAGAATTATCGCCGTAAAAATCCATTCACAGGGAGGATATTAATATGTTCAGGAAGACAGCTCTGTTTATGCTGCTGGTGATGTTGCTTGCGCCTTCAGCATGGGCGGATGAAGCCGAGACAGTTTCCGCAGAACCCGCCGAATTATCGCAGGACTCTCAGCCCGATGAGATGACTCTCAGAGAGAACGCCGTGAATCAGAAGGCCGCCGAGCTTGAAGCATTAGCCAGCGACTTGGCCGCCCGTGAGTCAAAACTCGTTCAGCAGGAGAAAGCCTCAGCCGAGACCGCAAGGCGCACGAACGCCGAGGCCCGCAGAATTTCCGGGATAAGCACATCTCTTTTGGGACGCGAGAATCAGATGGCAAAGCGCGAATTAGACCTCAAAGCGCGTGAGGCAGAATTAGCCCGCCGTGAGATGACATTCGCGCAGGAGAGCCAGAAATTTACGGAGGCATCATCGGCTCTTGCAGGGCGCGAGGCAGACATCGCCAAACGTGAGTCAGCACTTGCGGAACGTGAAGCCGAACTCAACGCGAAAATTTCAGCAAAAGAAGAGGCCGACAAACTCACAGCACGCGAGGCAGATTTAGTGAAACGCGAGGCAGATTTGACCGCAAGAGAAGCAACAGGGGCAAGACTCAGCGCATTAGAGTCAGACCTTAACGCAAGAGACGAGGCACTAAAGGCGCGTGAAGAGGCCGTAGCAGGAAGAGAGTCAGCCGTAACGGAAAGCGAAAAGAAATTAGCCGAGTCAACAGAGAAAATCAACGCACACGAATCCGAACTCACGAAAAAAGAGTCAGACCTCAACGCAAGAGAGTCAGAACTTGAAGCCAACAACAAGAAACTTACTGAGGCTACAGCGTCATTAGGGCAGAGGGATTCAGCACTCATGAAACGCGAGGCAGAGTCGGCCAAAAAAGCCGCAGACCTTCAGGAGCTTGAGACGTTAATCCGTGAGCTTCCTGCGTTTGACCCGAACAGCTCAACGGAGGCGGCAATGATTCTCACGTACAAGATTCCCGCACAGAAACGCCGGGAGTTAATCGCAATGCAGAGAGAAGCATACAGCCGTTACAGCTCCAACAGAATCACGCAGGCACTTGAGAGCTACACGGCGGCGTTTGAGGCAGAACCGACAGCAAATTACCTCGCGGCATACTGGGCAGGGCTTGCTGCTGAGAGACTCCGCAACAGGCGCGACGAGGCATTAGAGTGGGCAAACCGTGCGCTTGAGATTAACCCGGATTACCGTCCGGCGCAGGAGTTAAAGCGCAGACTCGAATCACGCGGCGGAAGGCGTTCGCGCTAGGCACAAGGAATATTACTGCCCCTCGTGCGTTAATGCGGGGGGTATTTCTTTAGGGAGGCTATTAACGTTTGGAGGATTTATACGAGATTCTTGAAGTCCCGAAAGACGCAACACAGGCGGACATCAAGAAGGCTTACAGGAAATTAGTCCATCAGTATCACCCCGACTCACATCCCGGCGACAAGGAAGCTGAAGAGAATTTCAAGAAGATTAACGCGGCTTACTCCGTCCTGAATGACCCGGAGAAACGCGCAAAGTATGATCAATTCGGCACAACCGGCCCTAACTCGAATCCTTTCGGCGGCATGGGAGGTGCTGACTTGGGCGACTTGTTCGGGGACTTGTTCGCGCAGGCATTCGGCGGGGGATTCGGCGGTTTCGGAGGCTCGCGGAGGCATTCGGCAAACTCTCCCATGCAGGGCGATGACATCGAGCAGGTTGTTCATGTTACGCTGCTTGAGGCAATGAAGGGAGTAACACGGGATATTAACGTCATGAAGTACGAGACATGCCAGCACTGTAACGGCTCAGGCGCAAAACCCGGCACTAAGCCCGAAACTTGTCCGCGCTGTCATGGGCAGGGGCAGGTCAGGCAGAGTCAGCAGAGTCTTTTCGGACAGTTCATGACTATCACGACATGCCCCGAATGTCATGGGACGGGGAAAATCATCCGCGAAAAGTGCGATGAGTGCGGCGGCTCCGGCCATGTCCGAAAGAAGCACACGCTTGAAGTGAAGATACCCGCAGGAATCGCAAGCAACATGAGAATCCGAATACCAGGTGCGGGCGAGGCAGGCGTGAACGGAGGCCCGGCAGGCGATTTGTATCTTGTCGCGGACGTTGAGCTTCACCCCGATTTCGAGAGGGACGGCGCAGACCTTCACACAACGCTGATTTTGACTTACCCGCAGGCGGTCTTAGGGACTGAGGCAAAAATCAAGACTCTTGACGGCTCGGAGGAAGCCCTAACTGTTCCTTCAGGGACTCAGCATGGGCAGACGCTCAAAATTAAGGGAAAGGGTATGCCCCGCGTAAACTCGAAAGCTGTCGGGGATTTGTACGTTCATATTTACATCGAGATTCCCAAGAAGCTCACCGACAAACAGCGCGAGCTGATAAAATCCCTTGCTGACGAAATGAAAGCACCAGTCAGCGAAAAAGACTCAGGCATAGCGGGCTGGTTCAAAGGGCTGTTCAATTGATAGCGGGAATCGGCGCGGATCTCTGCCATGTCGGGAGAATGAAACGGGCGTTAGAGTCGCGGCATTTCAGGGACAGGATATTCAGCCCGGAGGAAATAGAGTACTGCGAGTCAAAAGGCTCTAAACGTTACGAGAGCTACGCGGGAGGATTCGCGGCGCGTGAGGCGTTCTGCAAAGCGTCAGGAAAAAATCTTGCGTCTGTAATGTTCGGGGGAAATTTCGCGCTCATTCATTCGGACGGAGTGCCAAGCATACGGCTAACAGGAGGGCTTGCGATTCCGTCAGCAAACATTTTCGTGTCAATCAGTCATGAGAAAGATTACGCGCTCGCATTCGTAGTAATCGACAAAAAGGAAGGAGAATAATTTATGGTAATCGACATTAGCGACGCAGGAAGCATTCTGTCAAGCATAGGAAGCATATTTGTTGCGGGATTCGTTCTCCTGCTGATTATCTCGTCAGCAGTCAAAATCATTCCCGAATATCGGCGGATTGTTCTATTCAGGCTCGGAAGACTCGTAGGAAGCCGCGGGCCGGGAATCGTCTTCATTGTGCCATTTATCGACAAGGCAGTAACGGTTGACTTGAGGATTCTGACTCTTGATGTCCCCGTCCAGGAAGTAATCACAAAGGACAACGTAGCAATAAAGGTGAATGCTGTCGTGTATTTCCGCGTTCTTGACCCGGCGAAATCTGTCGTTGAGGTTGAGAATTACATCGTCGCAACAAGCCAATTAGCGCAGACTACGTTACGTTCAGTTGTGGGAGCTGTTGAGCTTGACGAGGTATTATCATCGAGGGAGAAAATCAATCAGGAATTGCAGAACATCATTGACGAGCGTACAGACCCCTGGGGAATCAAGGTCAGCGCGGTTGAAGTGAAAGAGCTTGAATTACCCGAAGGAATGAAGCGGGCTATGGCGCGTCAGGCAGAGGCAGAGAGAGAACGCAGAGCCAAAATCATCGCGGCTGAAGGAGAGTTACAGGCGGCGGAAAAACTTTCGGAGGCCGCTCACAAAATGGAGTCATCGCCCGTAACATTACAGCTCAGATATTTGCAGACGATACGCGAAATTTCCGGCGAGAGGAACACTACAACATTTTTCCCGATTCCTGTCGATCTCATTCAGCCGTTCATTGACAGACTCACACGTAAGGAGGATAAAGCGTAATGCAGTACCGCAAAGCCTCAGAATTACGCGAGATGTTCATAAAGTTCTGGGAAGAGAAAGGTGCGAAACATCTCCCAAGTTTTTCCCTCGTCCCTGAAGACCCGTCATTACTCTTCACCATCGCTGGAATGGTACCCCTAAAGCCGTACTATCTCGGCATAAAGGAGCCTGAATACCCCCGTGTTGTAACCTGTCAGAAATGTGTACGCACGAATGACATTGAGAATGTCGGACGGACGGCCAGACATCACACATTCTTTGAGATGCTCGGAAATTTCACATGGGGCAGCTACTTCAAGAACGAGGCTATATCATGGGCGTGGGAATTTCTGACGGAAAGAGTCGGGCTTGACCCTGAGAGACTCTACGCAACAATATATCTTGACGATGAGGAAGCCTTCAATGCGTGGCGTAAATTTCTCCCTGAGAGCAAAATTTACCGTTTCGGGCAGGATGATAATTACTGGTTCATGGGCGACACAGGGCCGTGCGGGCCGTGCAGTGAGATTTATTACGACCGCGGGGAAAAGTATTCTTGCGGTAAACCCACATGCGGAGTCGGCTGCGACTGCGACAGGTACATGGAGATATGGAATCTCGTCTTCACCCAGTTCGACAGGCAGAAGGACGGCTCACTCCCCTTATTGCCTCACAAGAATATTGATACGGGGATGGGACTTGAGCGGCTCGCGTCAGTGATTCAGGGAGTCGATACGGATTACGAGACTGATTTATTCACGCCTATGATTGAGCATACCTGCAAGCGCGCCGGAATAGCTTACGGGAATAATCCTCGTGATGACATGGCCGCAAGGGTCATCGCCGATCACGTTCGGAGCGTTGCCTTCATGCTTGCTGACGGGGTATTACCCTCAAACGATGGGCCGGGATATGTCCTGCGGAGACTCCTTCGGCGGGCTGTGAGATTCGGTAAACTTCTCGGCTTTGATGGACTCTTCCTGAATGAGTACATGCCGATTCTGATTGATATTATGGGCGACCCTTACCGCGAATTAATCACGCAAAGGCCGGTAATCGAGCAGATAATCACGCTTGAGGAGGAGAAATTCAACAAGACTCTGAAGCAGGGAACAGAATTATTTGACGCAGAAACATCACGCCTGAAATCACAGGGAGCGACAGAGATTCCCGGAGATGTCATCTTCACGCTGTACGACACATACGGATTCCCCCCTGAGCTGACTCGCGAAATGGCCGGGGAATTAGGATTTACGGTTGACGATGACGGCTTCAAGTCGGCCATGAATGAGCAGAAAGAACGCGCAAGAGCCTCAAGCAAGCAGAAGAAAAGCGCATTGGCCGGGGACGTATATCTCGAAATCGAGAACGAGAACGGAGCAACAAATTTCACTGGCTACACTAAATCAGCAGACACAGGAAAAATTATCGCCCTCGTAACAAAAGACGGAAGAGCCGACTCCGTAACATGTCCCGGAGAATTTGAGGTTGTACTTGATACGACTCCTTTCTACGCTGAAAGGGGCGGTGAAGTCGGCGACACAGGCACGATTACGGCCAGCGGATTAACGCTGCGAGTCCTCAGCACGATTCCGCACGGGAAAATCACAGTCCACACCGTAAAAGCAGAGACTCCCGGAGAGATTCATGTGGGCGATGAAGTGATGAGCATTGCTGACGATGAGAGACGCTCCGCAATCCGCAGAAATCATACGGCGACTCACTTATTGCACGAGGCATTAGGGCGTGTATTGGGACGGCACGTAAGGCAGGCAGGCTCACTCGTAACAGAAAAATTTTTGCGGTTCGATTTCACCCATCATTCAGCAGTAACAGACTCCGAAATTGCAGAGGCCGAAAGACTCGTGAACGCCGAAATTTTAGCCAACATTGAGGTGAATATCTCCGAGCATACGAAAGACGCGGCGCAGTCTCTCGGAGCTAAAGCACTCTTTGATGAGAAATACGGCGACATTGTGAGGGTTGTTGACGTTCCTGGCTTCTCGATGGAGTTATGCGGGGGGCTTCACGTTTCGCGGACGGGTGATATTGGGTGCTTCAAGATTCTGCGCGAGGAGAGTATCGGATCAGGGACACGGAGAATTTTTGCGGTTACGGGAATGAATGTTCTTGACTTGCTGCAGAAATTATTTGCGCTTAGAAACTCAATGACCGCTCTGTTATCGACAGACGAGGACGGACTCGCCGACAAAGCAAAGGCGCTCGTTGACGAAGTGAAGACAATGAAATCACAGATTCAGGCGGCGAAATTGCGCGAGCTTCTCGACAACTCAGAGAGATTCTTAGAGCGTGAAGAGGTCAGCGGAGTCTTGCTGCAGATTGGGAGATTCCCGGAAATCCCCGCGAATATGCTGCGTGATATCGGCGACAAAGCGCGGGCAATACCTGAAGCAAACGCTGTAATTCTCGCGTCAGTCAGCAGTGATGAGTCGTGCCAGCTCGTAGTCATGGCCGATGAGAAATCCGTGAACATGGGAGTCAATGCCGGCGATCTCGTGAAGGAAGCGTGCAAAATTCTCGGCGGTAAAGGAGGCGGGCGCAAAAATCTAGCACAGGGAGGAGGGCGTGAAGGCTCAAAACTTGACGAAGCCTTAGCGCGTATTCGTGAGCTTGTGAAATCACAGGTTAGGGCGTAATTATTTTTCCCTCTCATCAAGAAACGGTGAGGGGGTATTTCTTTGCCCAAATGGAGGAATAATTATCATGAAAAAATTTTTGCTGTTACTGTTTTTGCTTCCGGCCATGTTAACCGGGAGTGCGTTTGCGGATGATCTTCCTGTTTCGTTTGACCTCCGCACAAAAGGTTTAATGCCTCCCGTGAGGAATCAGAGTCCTTTCGGAACATGCTGGGCACATGCGGCTATTGGAGCTTCTGAGACAAATTATCTCATGCAGCTGAGCGATGACGAGATTCCCAACTTCCTGAACACTTCAGCAGAGTCTATAGACCTATCGGAGCTTCATCTTGTGTTGGCGGCGTTCAAGAATCCCGTGAAGTATCAGAGATTCACAACGATAGTAAAAGACAAGGACGATATATACTACGTAGTTGATAATCCTACAGCGCTTCAGGCACTCAACAGGGGAGGCCGTCCCTTTGAGCCTCTTGCGGTTCTTACTCGCGGGATCTCTGAGGGCTTGACGTGGGGGCCTGTTTCTGAAAATGAGCTGCCCTACAAGAAATATGCCTCGGAAGAATCAGCAGACCTCCTCAGCAATGACGCGCTGCCCTTCAGCAAATACACTCCGATTTTGCGGCTTACGGAGGCTGAAAACTTCTCTGATACATACTCCTCGCTTATGTTCAAAGAGGAAAACAGGCACGAGATTAAACGGCTCATAATGAATAAGGGCGGACTCTACGTAAGATACTGGCACGCAGGAGACAGAAAATATCTCAACAAAGAGCATAACGCATACTTCTTCACAGACCCAAGCAAGAGCGACAACCAAAGGGATAGGAGAAATGATCCCAATAAGGCAACGAATCATGCTGTTCTCGCTGTGGGATGGGATGACAATTTCCCCGCAGAGAATTTCGGCTACGACAAACCCAGCAAGCCCGGTGCATGGCTCATCCGTAACTCATGGGGCAGCGATTGGAGCGACGGCGGCTATGTATGGATGTCCTACGAGCAGGGAATCAAAGGAGGCACAGCGTACACCGTTGAAGAAGCTAATCCGAATATGCACGCTTATTACTGGGACGACCTCGGAAGCTGCAGCTTATGGGGAATCTCTGAAGCCGGCACTTACTCTCAGGCAGCAAATGTATTCCGAGTCCGCTCAGACGGTGAACAGCTCATTGAGGCAGGATTCTACACAACTGGAATGGATGCAAATGTCGAGATTTCCGCAATAAGTTACGGAGATGAACACCCCGGCAATAACATAACAAGCGGGGACATCATAGCAACTGCAAGCGCAAATTATCATCTTCCGGGCTATCACACGCTGAAATTTGATTCACCCGTCCAAATGACAAAGGGAGATTATTTCTCAATAGTTCTCCGTGCTTCAAACTCCGACAAAAACGCCCCTATATCCGTAGAAACTGCGCTGAAAAGAGTAACTGACTATGCGCTTGTGAGAGAGGGTGAAACATACTTCTACTTTTCTGGCCAGAATGTTTGGCGGGACGGAGCATATTACACGCTGAAAGACAGAGACGGCATATCATATGTCTACCCTATGAACGCATGTATAAAGGCTTTCACTGTTGATTTGATTTCTGACAATGAGCCAATCTCAGAAGACACTAAACCGCAAATATTTTACGGGATTGAAGTGCGTGATTTCCCTGAAGTTACCGTGCCGGAAGAAGGAATCAAAGCTCATAATCCTGTCCCATATTATGAAGGCAGAAGAATCACAGCAAAACTTGTGAGCAATGACAGCAATACATTCTCAGAAGGCACCGGGGCAGATGCATATTTCGTTTACATTGACGGCCTCGAAGATGAAAACAACGTGAGCGATGACAACACGATAATAATCAACGATGACAATGAAAGCTATGACATTATAGTGATTGAAGACCTGCCCGAAGTCGAGTCGGCTGATCCTAATACGTTTTTCCCGGCGGGCTATGAGCCTGATATGTTCTTCAGGGACAAAGACGGAATGTATTACGCTGTTTACGGGCCTCTTAACGTTACAGCAAGTGCGGACGGAGCTGTAGTACTTGATCTTGTGTCGCTTGATATTCCTGAAGGATATTATGATGTCTTCTACACATCCGGGCATGTTACGGGTGAGCTTCCTATAATGCACTTCACCTACGCAGAGAGCAGAGACAAAGACACAAAGTATGACGAGAAAAAATACTGGGACGATGATGACACACCAGAACCAGAACCAGAACCAGAACCGGCACCCAAAACTGAATCAGATGACGAACAACCGACACCGCCGACTCCGACTCCCAAAACTGAGTCGGATGACAAGACTCCGAAAACCGACACTGACCCTGAGTCAAAAGACATAACGCCGACTCCCAAAACTGAATCAGAAGATACGACTCCGACTCCTGTTCGTATAGTCAACTCATCACACAGCGGATGCAGCGCGGGGATTTTCGGAGCGTTCGCCCTCTTGCTGATGTTCTTCAGGAAAAATGATTAACGGCCGTGTACTTGCGCTTGACATCGGGACGGTGAGAATCGGAGCGGCAATTTCTGACCCTCTCGGAATAACCGCGCAGGGTCTCGGAGTCTGGAACGCTGAGAATGACGAATGGCGCAAAGATTTTGACGAGGCAATACGGAAGTATGACCCGAAAATTATTGTCGCGGGACTCCCTTTGCGGACTGACGGAAAACCCAGCGAGGCCGCAATCAGGATTTCAGGAATCATTGACGGACTGAGGGCGGAATATCCCGGGCGTGAGTTCGTGTTTCAGGATGAGAGATTCACGACGGTGATAGCACAGCGGGCGATGATTGAGGCAGATATTTCACGCAGGAAGCGGAAAAAGAATGTCGATAAAGTAGCGGCTGTGATAATTCTTGAAGACTGGCTAGAATCTCACAGGCAGTAAACAAAAAAGTATCCCCTTTCTTACGCAAAGAGAGGGGATTAATTTTGCTGATTACAGCTCCCCTCCCCTAACCGTATAATCGCAAAAATGTCAAGAGCCAAAGGAGGCAATTTTCATGAAGAAATCTGCGCTGCTTCTGGCCGTGATTATGGCGGTCTCGTTATGCGGAGTGCTATGGGCGGATGATGATGAACATCCTGTACCCAGCCCGATTGATGACTATATCGGCGATACAGACCTTCTTCGAGACAATCCCGAAATCAAAGAGCGTATCCACAATCAGCGCAAGAATCCCGCAGGAAAGAATGAGTCCAGCGAACGCAAAAGCGATGAGTCGGCGGTCAGTTCCGGGGAATGGCATCCTGACGCTAAATACAGAGTTACAGACTGGACTGAGAACGGCAACATGCTGATTCTCAAAGTTGAGGACAGAAAAGGCAGTACCAGCACATTGAAGGGCATAAAAGGTACGCTGAAAAATGAAAGAAAGGTAAATCTTCAGGACAAGCTACCGATTCAGTTCACAGTTCCCGAATGGGTTGAAGTCGTCCATGTGTGGAAAGACACAGGCTACAACTACGAAATCACAGAAGGCGGAAAGCTCAAGCCTCTTCCCGTAAAAGGCGATGCCAGAATGGCATATCCCGACAAAACGATATTGGTGAAACAAGGAAGCACCATGACAGTGTGGTTATTACAGTAGGAGGGAAAAATCATGAGAAAAATAAGCGTGTTTATTGCGGTGATGGCGGCTATCATAATTATGACTCCGGCGGCGTTCGGAATATCATACAGATACTATGCTGAACCCGTAACAGGGATTAACATTGAGTCTGTCAGGGAGCTTTTTGTCAGGGCTATGGACAAGCAGAGCGGCGACACATATATTGAAGGGGATGTGAAAGCGCAGTATGAGCTGGGAGTGCTGTTTGTCGAAATGTACAATGCGACGCAGTTTGACGGCTCTGTTGATTATGACGAGGCGAAAAATTACGGAAAGCTCTTCAACCTGAATCAGGCGGCTTACTGGCTCAGGAAAGCGGCATACCGGGATTACGCCCCCGCGCAGTATCTTCTGTACAATATAGGACGCTGGGCAGATGTTGACAGTGCTCCGTATATGTGGCTCGATAAGTCTGTTGAGCTTGGCTACGCAAGAGCGCAGGCTCAGAAGGCAGATTTGGAGCTTAACAAAGTAGACAGCATGATTCACAAGGGGGAAGACTTCACAGAGGCATTGAAGCAAGTAATAAGGCTCGCGGAAAAATCAGCGGAACAGGGCGATGCGTTCGGAATGTATGTTCTCAGCAGAATATACAAAAATAAACGCTACCCGGTATATGATGAGTCAAAATCTGCTGAATGGGAGAAAAAAGCCAGGAAAGCAGCCAAGAATGACCCTACAATAGATTTTGACGATGATGATGAGGAAGACCTGCCGAAAATCAGAGAGAAGAAAAAGAAGTAAACAATGAAAGTCCCCCTGAAGCTCTGAGGGGGATTTTTTTTGCTGAAAAATTTTCCGCAAACCTGAATGCCGCGAATATTTCTGCTACATCGGAGATTTTCTGCGGCTCTTGGGAAACATGTCGGGACTCTCTTCCGTCCACAGAACATTAAAGCCGTAACCGTCAAAATCTTTCTGCGCTCCGAGAAATTCATTCACAGCATGGCCGATACTCCGCAGATTATTCACCTGCGACTTGTTCAGACCGTCAAAATCTAGCGACACAATCAGCGACTCATTATCCCCCGCGTAAGTTACCTCCGTCCGCTTTGAGCCGGGCGCAACTACATACAGCGGAGCAATCCCGACAGCCGCAAGCCTCGTTTCACCGTCATCACTCTTCACGAACTCCGCCGACAATATCACGCTTCTTTCACGCGGGCGAGTCCTCTGAAATGATACGAAATTTCCCAATGACCACGCTACAGCCTTCACAGTGTCCCCGCTCACAATAACGTCAACAGGCTGAAGCACATGCGGGTGTGTCCCAACGACTAATGACGCTCCCTCGCGGAAGGCAGTATTTGCGGCTCTCTTCTGATGGACATTCGGCTTGTAGTGGTACTCGTTGCCCCAGTGGAAAAGCGCGATGATTATATCGGGACTCAATGCCCTTGCGCGGGTCATGCTCGCAGAAATGTCATCGTCTCCGTAAACATTAAGGTGAACATCCGATGATTTCGGCCACAAATTACTCCCGTATGAGTGATTGACGAACGCCACCCGGATTCCGTTGTTGCTGAGGATTATTGCGTCATTCGAGGGAATATCGCCGACTCCCAGTCCTAGCCACGGAATATCGGAGGATGTCAGGATTTCCGCCGTTCGCCTCGCACCGTCCGCGCCTCGGTCAAAAATATGATTGTTCGCCAGAGTCAGCAAGTCAACACCCAAATCGCCCGACAGATTCCCAATGAATGAGTCAGGCGTGTTGAAGAGGGGAAATCCCGCGTAACGCAATTTCTTTCCTTCCCCGGCGAAAACTGTCTCAAGATTTCCCACAAGGAACGAGTCCCGCAGTAACGGCTTCACCCTCCTGAATGACGGCGTGAAATCATACGTGCCATCTTTGCGCCTGGCCGCGTCTAACTGCTGGTCATGAATCATTATGTCCCCTATGAACAGAAAACGCGCTCTAGTCTCAGCGCAGGCACTTCCGCAAAACATCATCAGCATTAACACGCACAATTTCTTCATGGACAATCACCCCCGGAATACTTTTTCCCCCGCGCATGATAACATATATACTTATCACAACATATAACGAGGAAATATTTTCATGCAGAACTATAATTTCTGGTGGACTGTTGAATTAAGCGTACCAAGCGCAGTCCGTAACCGTCAGCACAATGAAGAGAGACTCAGCACTGTGGCGGCTCTCACGGATTCTATTGGGTCAGAAATTTTCACGGAGAATGATTTTTACGGCAATGAACTTCTGTTCCTGCGGGCAAGCTATAACGGCTCTATAGGAATCGACGAAATAATACATCACCTGCTGTTTATTCTTGAGGACGCGAATTTTTTCGGGATTCAAATTGCGCGGTGCTACAGGGTCGATAATCAGGCGTGGGACACACAGCACTATGACGCATTCCCCCCTCTGCCCGTCGGGAAGGGATTAATCGTTATGGCTCCGTGGCATGAGGATGACGAGATCCCGGAAGGACGTATGCCCGTCTACATTTACCCGGCCAGCGCGTTCGGGACAGGGTATCACGAAAGCACACAGATTGCTTTGTCGCTGCTTGAGGAAATTGTGAAGACGGGAGACACGATTCTTGACGTAGGCACAGGCACCGGGATTCTATTTATCACTGCGCTGAAGCTCGGAGCAGGAAAGGCAATCGCAAGAGACATTGACCCCGATACATTAGCCGAGGCAAAACGAAACATGAATCTCAACGGCATTAACCCGAAAATCTGCGACCTCTCAGAAGGCGACCTCCTAAAAGGCTTCAAGGGACAAGTAAACATACTCACCGCAAATATACTCCTCAATCCAAATATTACCCTTCTGCCTGACGTAAGAAGAGTCCTAAAGCCCAAGGGGTTCGCGATATTTTCCGGGATGACTAACGTAGAGCGTCATATGTTCGTGTCAGTGATGGAGTCATCGCGTCTTGAGATTGAGCGCGAAATGAGAATAGGCGACTGGTGGGGCTGCCGCGCCGTCAAAGCATGGGGATAAAGGCCGGGTTAATGGGCAGGGTATATATTCACGTTTTCGGGTGCCGTACAAGTTTGTGCGAGGGGGAATATATTGCAGGCGGGCTAATGTCGCTCGGCCATGAAGTAACAGAAGACCTCACTGACGATATATCATCCGCCGTAATCGTAACATGCTCGGTTACGCAGGAGGCCGACAGGAAATGCAGAAACCTAATCCGCCGGGCGCGCAAAGTTTTAGGGGATGAGGGAATTTTGGCGGTGTGCGGGTGCTGGTCTCAGGCTGTGGACTCTGAAGCGGCGCGGGAAATGGGCGTTGACATTCTCGCAGGCACAAAGGGAAAACGCCTAATCCCTGACGCTGTGAATGACATGATGAGACACGGACGGGGCTTCAGGGATATGCGTATCAGGGAGATATTCACGCCGTCAGAATGGGAAGAGCTGCCGATAATTTCACCCGTTATGCATTCGCGTGCGTTCGTCAAAATTCAGGACGGCTGCGATCACTTCTGCACATACTGCATAATCCCATACCTTAGAGGAAGACCCGTAAGCCGCCCCCCCGAAAACATAATCAGCGAGATTCACCGCCTTGTCGACTCCGGCACAAAGGAAGTAATCTTCACGGGGATTCACCTGGGTGTCTACGGGCGCGATATTGATACATCACTTTCGGAGCTTATACGGAGAGCCGCAAAAATTGACGGGCTGAAACGACTCCGGCTAGGCTCGCTTGAACCTTTCTGCCTCGATGATGAATTGATGAGTACGCTTGCTGACTGTGAGTCATTCTGTCAACATTTACACCTGCCGTTACAGAGCGGTGATGACGGGATACTCTCGGCCATGAGACGCGGATATACTGCGCGGGATTTCGTGAGGGTATGCGATTCTGCGCGGTCAAAAATTTCGCCTGACATACACATTTCAACCGACATAATTACGGGCTTCCCCGGCGAAAATGACTCGGCGTTCCTTCACACGCTCGACATAATGAGGGCTTCAGGGTTAGGGCGTGTACACGTCTTCCCGTACTCAGCTAGGCGGGGGACAATCGCAGCAGACATGCCCGGGCAAGTTCCGAGTCCCGTGAAAGCCGCAAGAACTTCCGAGGCCATATCGCTTGGGCGGGAGCTGTACGAATCTTACGCCCGGAAATTTATCGGCCATGAGGCTGAAATTCTCATTGAGCGCGATAACAGGGGGCATACACGGCACTACATAGAGGCGACATGCACGGGCAATGACAACGAAATCGTGAAAGCTGAGGTGATTCGCTTTGACGGCTCCGGGCTTGAGTGTGTTCGCAGGGATTGACGCGGGGTCGTCATGCTCAAAGCTGGCATACTCCGACAATCTCGGAACGCGGGTTCTTTCGCGGGCTGACGGGGCGGACTTCATGACCTTGCGCGAGGATGCGGAGATATTTTTCGGGGAGCCTGTGTATTCGTGCGTTGTGGCCGTTCATGATGACATGCCAAGACGACAGCGGGAGACTCTGCGCTCTAAGGCGGTCAGCGCAGGCTTCAGGGACGTGAATATTATCGGACAATACGAGGCTTTGAGTCTGTCTCTTGCTGACAGTGGGAGGATTCTTGCGTGTGATTTCGGCGCGTCCGGGTGTAAATTCGCGGTGCTTGAAGGGGAAGAAGTACTAGAGAGCGTGAATGTTGACGCGGGCGGGGAAATGTTCGGCAGAATTTTTGCTGAATACCTCTGTGAACGCCGCCTGCTGAAGAAAGTTACCCCCGAAATTATGAGCGAGGCAAAAAGAATCATGCACATTCTCAGCGAGAACGAGTCGCGATTGTGGCATAACATGAACATTTGCCGGGATGATTTCGCGAGGCTGATATATTTTCCCGTCAAGAGAGCCTCTCACACATTCCGCAGATTGTTGCGCGTGTGGAAGCCTGAGAGAGCCATACTCACAGGAGGGTGCGCGAAAATACCGCTAGTGCGGGAATTTTTCCCGGAGGCAGAAATTATTGATGACGTTATTGTGAAGGGCGCGGCGTTGAAGGGGCTGTCGTTGTCGAAACAGGAAGCCCGCAAGAACATCGCCGACTCTGTGTCTCGTCTCCGGGCGTTGAGGGCGGAAATTCTCAGGATTGAGGACGGACTCACGCGGTCTCAGAAAGACAGGGTATATACATTGTTCCGTCAGGCGGAAGGATTTTTCGCGAATGACGCGGGAATCATAACGATGATGGAAAACTTAATCCGCGAAATCAGGAACGCTTGAGACGAAAAAAATTCCCCCCGCGATTTCTCACAGGAGGAATCATTCTGACATTACGCTATTTCTTGAGATACTTGTCGAAAAAGTCCACCATAATTTTCATGACAGGCTCCTGAACCCAGTGCGGCCCCCCGTGAGCAGCTCCGGGGATAACGTACCTTTCAGCCTCAACACCTTTCGCCCTCAGTTCCTGATACAGTTTGTCCGTCTGACTCGGCGACACTGATTTGTCCTTGTCCCCGTGCATAAGCAGCATGGGCGCGGATTTCTCGCTGACATAATACAGCGGGCTTGCCTTCTTTGACTCCTCCGGGAAATCCTTGACTCCTCCGTCAGGCCCCCCGAACCCCGGAACGCCTTTGACCCACATCGCCTCGGTGATTCCGGCTGAGTCGTGGAGCTTTCGCTCTTCCTCCGGGTAGTCGTCCCCTATGCTCATGACTTCCGATATGCCGAAAATGTCCGCCGCGCATAATACCTCGCTTGAGTACTCTAGGTAGTCGCCCTTGTCGAACTCCTTGTTACCGTTCGTTACTCCCACGAATGACGAGAGATAGCCCCCCGCGCTGTTTCCCAGTACGCCGACTCTGTTCACGTCAATGTTGTACTGACTCGCATGGGCGCGGAGCCATCTTATAGCAAGTTTGCAGTCCTCCAAAGGAAGCGGGAACTTTGACAGCGGCGCATGACGGTATTCAATGCTGGCCACAACGTAACCGGCCTCCGCGAGTCTCATTCTCTGCTGAATCCAGTTGTTTTTCGGTGCCATTATGAAACCGCCCCCGGATATGTACACGATTAACGGCAGAGGCTCTTTGCTGTCCGGCTGAAGAATGTCCATTGCAAGCGTGAACATCTGACTCCCGCGCTCTTTCCCGGAATTGAACGGTATATTCTCGTAAAGATTGATGGGATTTTTCGTCAGCTCAACGGGGAAAATTTTGCTCTCGAATTTCTCATCAGCAAAAGAAAACGAACACATTACCGCGACAAGTAACAACGCAAGAAAAATTTTACGCATGAAACTATTACCTCCCGAAATATATTTATCACGTGCAGGCTTCAGCAATTGCTTCAACTGTTGCCCGCTCCGCAATTCTCACACGCTCAAATCCCGCACTCATGGCCGCGTCCGCCGTCTGAGTCCCAATACACACCGCTAACGACTCCCGCAATGTGTCAGTACTGGCCGCAAAGCCCCTCACAGTTGAAGACGATGTGAATATTATTATGTCCGCAAATTTTGGAATACGCGACAATTTTACATAATCAATGCGGTAAATACAAACATTCGCGGCATTAATTCCGTAATTCCTGAAGACCGTATCAATTTCGGGAGTCCCGTTTTCTGCGCGGAACATTAGAATCTTCCCGCCCATTTCCGAAAGCCCTTCCGCCAAGTGAACACCGTCAAATATTTCCGGCACATAATCCACTCTCAGCCCGTGAGATTTCAGCGCGTCCGCCGTCGCACTACCTATCGCCGCAATTTTCGCACCGCCAAGCCCGCGAATGTCCCGCCCCGTTTCAGCAAGAAGAGAGAACAGAGCCTCGACTCCCGTTACGCTCGTGAAGCCAGCCCAGTCCCAGCCCGACAAATTCACGCCGTCAATGCTCCCGTGAAGTATGCTTGTCTTTATCGTCGGCATTAATATTACTTCCGCGCCAATACCGCGCAGGAGGGACGATAATTTTCCGGCTCTCCCTTCAGGGCGTGTGATGATGACTCTTTTTCCTGACAGGGGCAAATTTTTTCGCGGCTCAAGATTTAGACTCGCGACATGGCCGACAACGATAACCGCCGGAGGGGTAATATTATTTCTGACGACTGACTCATGAAGCCGTGAAAGTGCCGTGCGAATCGTGCGCTGTCTTGGTGTTGTTCCGTTCTCGATTATGGCGCAAGGGGTATCAGGACTCATAGTCTCAATCAATTTCGCCTGCAATGACTCCGAATTTCCCGCACCCATCAGAAATATTGACGTTGACTCGCTGAGACTCGGTATATTTCCGTTCTTGTCGTGAGCGGTGAATATGCTGACCCCTGAGCAGTAATCCCGGTGCGTTGCGGGGATTCCGGCGCATTCCGGGACGCTTATGGCTGACGTTACGCCGGGGATAACCTCGAAAGCTGACGAGAATCCTGCCCGGATTAATGCTTCTGCCTCCTCGCCTCCCCTGCCGAAAATATACGGGTCTCCGCCTTTGAGACGGACTACAGTTTTTCCCGCCCTCGCACGGTCTATCATGGCCGACTCTATTTCGCGCTGTGCCATTTTGTGGCGGCCTGCGTATTTCCCCGCGTCAATAATTTCTGCCTCACTGGGAATCATCGCTAATATTCCCTCGCCGACAAGATGATCATATATCACGACATCCGCCCGCCTCAAGACCTCATAGCCCCTCAGAGTCAGCAGTCCCGAATCACCCGGCCCGGCTCCCACAATGTATATCACCCTAGAATCACCCCCGCCAATTTCATGCCGATAATTTCAGCCTCTTCACGCCTCCCGGAAATAATGCCGTGCCGGAATTTTCCCGTATCATCAATATACAGCCCGCGCAATGTCAGAATATCCCCGTGAATTTCAGCATACGCCCCCGCAGGAATGTTGCACCCCGCACCAATGAGCCGCGAAAAACTCCGCTCCGCCGCGGCGCAGTCCCGCGAGTCAGAATCATTCACGCACGAAAGCCACACATAATTTTCACCCCCACGCCCCTGACACGCTATAATACCCTGCCCTGCTGACGGCATAATCTCCTCAGCCGTGAAGACCCGCGAAATTCTCCCGGCCATGTTCAGACGCTCAAGACCCGCCGCCGACAATACAAGCCCGGTAAATTCCCCCGCGTCAAGTTTCCGCAGGCGAGTCCCGACATTGCCCCGCACAGGAACAACACGCGCACCCGGGTAAAGCCTCATCACCTGAAGCCGCCTCCGCAGTGATGACGAGCCTATGACGTTTCCCCCGCCTATGAGAGCGTCAAACGGATTCCCGCGTCGCGAATACGCCACAACCGGCAATTCAGGACTCATATTGACGGGTAAATCTTTCAGGCTGTGAACCGCTATGTCAATTTCACCCGCCGTTAGTGCCTGCTCAATTTCCCGCGTGAACATTCCCTTAATGCCATTGGGATTCGTGCTGAAAGGTGTCATGTTTCTGTCGCCTGTCGTCTTTATGGGTACTGTGATTATTTCCGCGCCCGGCCATGATGATTTTATTCCGCCCGCTATGATTTCAGCCTGCGCCAGTGCCAGCGGGCTTGGCCGTGTTCCTATTCTTATCCGCAAAATTTCACCTTCGTGATATATACTTGTTACATCACAATTGTAATGGGAGATGAGATTTTCGCCATGCCTGAAGATTTAGACCCTACTACAGCCCGGCTTGTCTCGGAGCTTTCCGCTATGATCCTTCCGGGACTCTCAAAGTCTCTTGCCTCTGCGATCCCTTCTGTCGATTTTAACGGGGCAATTGAGCGCACTAACAGAACAGCGCAGGACATGCGAACCGAAATCGTGAAGGCTCTGCGTTCCACAACAGACGACTCACGCGCAGGACGCAGCATGATTATGCAGTCAATCGGGACTCTTCTTGAGGAAATCGCCGCACTACGCAAGAATATCGACAAACTTCCCGGAATAATCACATCAGCCGTCAAAGAAAACTCCCCCGAAATCAGGCAGGACGACTCAAAATCTGATGCCATTATCGCCGAAATTGATAGTATGTCAGAGCGCATTGACACACTAACGCAGGGAATAAAGGCATTCTTTGAGACTTACGCCGAGCACCGCGAGAATGAAGCGGCGGGGAAAAATATCACGGAAATTTTGCGGCCATCGGTTGACCCTGAAATGCTTTCGGGGCTTGAAGGTCTCGTGAAAGCAGAGGGAAAGACTCACAGCACCGAGCTTGCAGAATTGTCCCGCGAGATTTCAGCCATGACTGAGGAAAACGGCAAAGCACTAGTTCATGAAGTCCGCGAGGCAGTAGCAGAAGAAATTTCCGTGATTAACCCTGACAGCGATTATACGGGGCATTCAGGCAATGACGGAAAATATTTCAGGCTCATGAAAATTACTGCGGGAATGACCGGGGCGGGCGTTGTTCTTTTGCTGGCGAATCTCGTCATGCTCTGGCTGAAATGAATCACAAAGGAGGAGTATTGCATGAAAAAATTTCTGACGGCTATTCTTGCGTGTATATTGCTTGCGTCTTCTGCTTACGGTGTCGAAATCAATTCCGCAAATTTCCCGGATGAGACGTTCAGGGATATATTATCGTCTGATTTTGACGCTGACGGGGACGGCTCATTGTCGCAGGAGGAAATCGCCCAAATCACGCAAATCACCGCAAACGGAGTCGGCCTCTCATCGCTTGAAGGAGTCGAATACCTGACCTCCCTTCAGTATCTCGACTGCTCCGGCAACTACATAGCACTGTTAGACCTCAGCAGCAACACAGCTTTAACGGATCTCATCTGCTCAGACAATCAATTAATCTGGCTCAACATCGACAACTGCTCACTGCTTCAGACTCTCGCCATACTCAGCAACGACATCCCGGAGCTGAATATTTCCGGCTGTCCTGATCTTTACTCAGAAGATATTGACGGGGAATATACATTTTTCTTTGAGCATGACGAAAGCACCGCGATAATTTTCGAGAGCGTCCCGAATCCCGCGCTCGACTCCGCTCCGACAATACGCGCAAACAATATCCCCCGCGCCGAAATCGGACTCCCGTTCTCGTTCACCCTCAAAGCATACGGAACGAGGCCGATAACATGGAGCGTATCCGGGACTCTTCCTGACGGCTTGACGCTGAGTGATGATACGATTCTTGGAGTCCCGGAAGTTTCCGGGGATTTCGCAGTAACATTGAGGGCGGAAAACTCGTTCGGCGATGATACTCGGACAATCACAATTTCTGCGGCTGACACCGTAACAATTTGCCCTGAGCGTTTCCCTGATGAGAAATTCCGGGCATGGTTTACGGCTATGGAGCGTGATACTTTTGACGGGGACGGGAAATTTTCGCGTGAGGAATTAGCGCGGGTTACGGAGATTGACATTTCGGACGGTGTTGATGTCATTGTTGACGGCGTTCAGTTCACGGGCAGAATTGAGTCTCTTTCGGGGATTGAGAATTTCAGCGCGCTTGAAAAACTTTCCTGCGGTGAAAACAATCTCGGCGAAATCGTCATAGCCTGCAAAAATCTAAAGCAGCTTAACTGCCGGGACAGCCGTATAAACTTCCTCGATGTTTCCGGCTGTGAGTCTCTTGTCTCGCTTGACTGCACATCTAACCGCCTCAACATTTTAGACCTCAGCAATAATTCAGCCCTGAAGGAGTGCCATTGCGACATCAATCCGCTGTATTCCCTCAACATAGACTCATGCCCGGCCATGTCCTATTTGAGCCTGACGGGAACGGGGCTTCCCAAGCTGAATGTGTCAGGCTGCCCGGAGCTTTTCACACGTGAGGACGGGACATATACATATCACTTTGCGTTTGACGATGTTACGCAGATTGTATTTGACACTGTAACTGATGACCCCTTTGCGCCCAAGCTACCGCCTGTGATTTCGCGGGACTCTCTTGCGGCGGCTACGGTATCGCGCTCGTACATGACGCGGCTTAGTGCGTCCGGGGCAGGCTCTGTGATATGGACGCTGGAGTCAGGGAGGCTCCCAGAGGGGATGAGCTTTGACTCTTCCGGCATGATTTACGGAATCCCTGCAAGGGCGGGAACATCATCATTCACCGTGAAAGCCTCAAACGATTACGGAGCGGACACAGCCGGATTCACACTTCAGGCAGCAGAGGCAGTTACAATCACAACAGACAGCCTAAAGTCCGGGAAAATCGGCAGAACCTACATATTTACGCTCAAATCATCAGGAACATCCCCGGTAACATGGACAGCAGAAGGACTCCCGCAGGGTCTCACACTCAGCGAAAGGGGCAGGATTTCAGGCTGGCCGGAGGAGTTTGGAACGTTCAGCGTGAAATTCACCGCGTCAAATTCGGCTGGGTCAGCAGAAGCCATACTCCCCCTCACGATAAAGGGAATTGCTCCGAAATTGTCCGGGTCTCTCGCGAAGGCCGCGCTTAACTCGCCGTACTCATCCGGCTTGAGGCTCAAAAGAGGAAGCACGCCGATGACATGGAGCATTTCCGGGACTCTCCCTGACGGACTCACATTCGACACGTCAACAGGAATCATTTCGGGGACTCCCGTGTCATATTCGCGCTCAGGATTCAGGCTCAGGATTACGGCCGCAAACGGCGCGGGGAGCAAAACGAAATCCGCCCGCCTCACAGTCAAAGGCACAAGGCCGAAAATCGCAACATCAACCCTTCCTGACGCGACACAGAGACAAGCCTACAGCGCGAAACTTTCAGCCACAGGAAGCACCCCGCTAACATGGACGGCGGTAAATCTCCCGGCGGGACTCACTCTCAGCGGCGACACAATAACGGGTACTCCGTCAGCATCAGGAACATTCAGAGTCAGAATCATGGCCGAAAATCCCGTGAAGTATGCCCGGAAAATATTAACCCTCAAAGTTTCTCCGTCTGATGATGATACGAAGCTCCCGGTAAGGTCAGCCCCGGACGGCGAGTCATACACAGCAGGCGGAACAGCGCAAAGCGGAGCGGGGACAGGCTACAGCGGACAGGCTACAGGCACATACGCGGGCGGATATGTCATTGTCGGGGAGTTAGGCGTGATTTCGTGCGATGAGGAAGGACTCTATGAGTTCGGGCTGACTCTCAGCGCGGACGCTCATGAAGGGGACGAATTAATTTACATCGCTAACTCGGACAACCCTTCAGACGATGACGACATAGCAGAGTTTTACGATGACACGGGCGCGGAAATTCTGCCTCCGTTAGTCCCGGAGAACAGGCGCATAACCATAGGGATATGGCTCAACCCTGACACAATATATAATCCAGTTATCGCAGTGCCTTCACGGTAACAAACGCAACAAAACAAACAAAATCCCCCCGGCCATGAAACCGAGGGGGAATTTTTTTCCTTTTTCTGTGTGCTACTTGATTGTTACATCGGGCTGAGTGTTCCCGGTGAACCTGATTCCAGCGTCATACATTCCGAATGCTGACACCTGCGGGACTCTGAACGTTCCCCGCGTAACCGCCCTCATCCTGAAGCCGTATGACCTCTCGCCCGTCAGCCTCCCGAAGAACAGCACGATTCTGTCGTCCCTAATGTCGCTCACGACTCCCGTGTATGTCTCCTCATCGCCGCGGCCGTCGTCAAGTCTCGGATTCTCGATCTCGAAGCCAGCCGGAAGAAGGTACGTTACAGCAAGATTGTTGACCGTCATGGAAGGCTTCACGCTCAGGACTGCCTGAATGACTCTGCCGTGATTGATGGGCTGTGTGAAGTCGGCGATGTTCCCGCGCTCGTCATAATATAGGCACTCTACATTGAGATTCCTGCGCTCAGGTTTAGGGGCTGAATTGGGAACGCCGGTTATGTTCCATGAGTAGAAGCCCTGCCCGGAGCCGTTAGCGTCAATCATAATGTTTGCTGACTTGGGAAGCTCGCCGATATTCACGCCCTGCGCGCCCTGCCCGGAAGTGAATGTGATTATCGGCCTGCTGTCTGTCTCGGTGTTTACGTGGGCTGTAATGTCGCTCTTAGCCCCGGCTGACTCGACATTGTAGCGCGACAAGGCGACTATAGCCGCGGCGTTGTCCTGAGTGCTGTACCATCTCATTCCCGCGAGCCTCATTGCAAGCTCTGTAACTTCAGGTGCCTGCGGATCTGTGTCAAGTCACATTGTGAGGAGGACTGCTGTATTCCGCGCTTCAGACTCAAGAGTCGCACCTGAGTAACCCGTAGCCCTGCCGATATTGAGATCCCTTAATGCGTCGGGCTTTCCGTCTGAGACTGCCTGCGCCCCGGCAAGATATATTCTCCCTGACTGGTGAAGGCTGTCGATATTTTCGCGGAGATACTCAATCCATCCCAGCGGCTTTTCTCCTGACAGCGCGAGGACGTAAACGGCGTAGGCTTTTGCGGTCATGTCGTCTTTCTCCTGACTGTCATATGTATAGTCAGGCATTGACGCTAGGAACTCCCGCAGCCAGTTCATGACTCCCGTGAGCATTTCTTCAGGGAAATTAACGCCCGCATTTTTCGCACTCAGTAAGAAGTGAGCCGCATATACGCTCCCCCAGTTGTAGGGCTGATTTGTTCCCGGCCACATCGCGAATGAGCCGTTGTAGAGCTGCATTGACTGTATGCGGGTGATTGCCCCCTCTGCGCGTTCTCTGACCTGGTAATCAGTGAAGGCTGACGGGTCAAGCTCGGCTACAGCGTCCGGCACAATCAGGAAAGGCCACGCCGCTGAAATTGTCTGCTCAAGACAGCCATACGGGTAAGCGTTCAGGAAGTCAACAGCCTTGTTGATGTTGACCGCAGGAGTCCCCGAAAGAGTGAGAGTCCCGGAAATTTTCCCGCTGAAATTGCCGAACGGTATATCAAGTCTCGTCTGCCCCTCGCTGAATGTCCCTGAGTCGCCGACTGTTACGACAGGCCACGCCGCCCGCACAGGCATTTCAATTTCCTGCGTGAACGACTTTTCACCGCCTGACTCCGGCCATGACGTTACGACTTTCAGCACCGCTTTGTCTGCGCCTCCGAGAGCTTTTGCCTGCGCCGTGAATGACGATTTTCCCCCGGCGGAAATATTCAGGTCTGCGAACGAATTATCGAGCATCAAGCCTTCGGGGATGAGATTTACATGTACATTCCTGTTTTCGTTTGACGTGTTGAAGACTGAGACGGGGATCGCAAAAGTGTCGCCCGGTGCCGCGAATCTCGGTAATCCTGCCTCCGTAACAATATCCCGCGCAATCTCGATAGTTGTCTCACCCCTGCCGAAATTCCGCCCGGAAGCCGCCACAACAAAAAGCCTTCCGCGCCCGGAAAATTCCGGAAGCTCGAACTCCGTCTGAAGTATTCCGCGCTCGTCAGGGTACAATACTCCGTCAAACAGCGTCAGAATCTTGAACCGCTGAATATTCCCGTCAAGCGCAAGTGAGTCGGCTCCCTCATCACCGCCCGGGTGTAACTGCTCTGTAGCTCTGTCCTCAACGGGTATTAACTGGTCGTAAATGTCAAATCCCTGTGAGTTGAGCTTCTTTTTGCCCCAGAAATGATTTAGAAGGTCGGGGACTTTGTACTTTGTCAGACCTAGTACGCCGTCATCAACAAGGGCTATTGATACGTCAGCATTCTTTGAGATCATCGCGCTTGAGCCTTTGAGGGTGATTGTTACGGGGAGTTTTGCGGACGGCTCTGCTTTCTTTGCGACACTGATTCCAACGTCAATATTGTAGTCGCTGAGGTCAGTATTGATTCGTGTGAGGCCTATTGCGCGGTGAGAGGCCCACTGCTTTGCGTCAGAGCCTTCAACGGGACGCACAAGCCACGCCGAAAGCCAGACATTTGGCCGCAAGTCCTGCGTTATGAGAATGTCATATGTGAACTCGGACTCCTCGACAAGTCTGACGTTGCGCGAAATCAGTTTAGCCCCTTCAACCGTAATCATCATGAGTCCCGCGAAAGGAGCTTTGATTTTGACGTGGGCTGTGTCTCCGAGCCTGTACGAATCTTTGTCCGGGGTAATCTCTATCCTGTCGATTAACTGAGCTGTTCCGCCGGAGTCCTGCGGGTCTGAGGCGTAGAACCTGTATGCCGCCCTTGCGCTGTCGTCCGAGTCGCTGACTCTCACAAGGTACGAGCCGTAAGATTCCGGCCTGAATGAGAATGTGCCGAGTCCGTTGCGGAGTGATAATTTCTTCTCGTCAACCTTCTGTAACTCTTCTGTTGACTGCCATCTCTTTCGCCCGTCAATCTCTACCATGTTGTAGTTCCATGTTACGCGGTATAACTCTGCTGTAAGCTCACCGGGATTTGCGGGTTCCTCATCGGGCGTAATCCCTGCCACGCTGAAGGCAATATCATTCCTCACGGCGAAATTTTCCGACACAGGCGCGATTCCCAAAAGCCACGGGGCGGAATAGTACGGGCGGGAAAGAGTCGCGATTGTCCATCGGCCGGAGTCCTCCATGACCTCAGTACGGAGCGTAAGATTGATGATTGTGGGAGCCTCCCAAGCGTCTTCAAGTTTCAGGCTGACTTTTGACTTCCCGAAATTGTCGAGCTTTCCTTCTCCTATTTCACCCTCAGCCCCCGCGAATTTCCTCGACGGGTCGCCGAAATTGTAGCCCTTCCATCTGTCCTGAGTCGGCGTGAAATTTGCCTCTCTTGCCGTCCATGAGGCTTTGTAGTCAAGCCCGGCACCGTCAGCCCCGAAAAGCCAGCGCGTATAAATGTCCGCCGCGAACGTGTCGCCGTGAATCAAGTATGGCCTGTGATTGTTCAGCGTAACTTCAATGCGCGGGGGTGCAAAATCTTCAACGTGGAACTTGTACGAGGCTATTGGCTTGTCATCATTTCCGGGAATTGATACATAGGCTGTCCATGTTCCTGTGAGGGCATTTCCTGGGAGCTGTAAGTTTGCGATTGCGCTTCCTTTTGCGTTGAGGGTGATAGCTTCCTGCTTGACCTTACGGCCTAAAGTGTCGCGGACAGTGAACATCACCGGGAATGCGTCAGGTGTGGTAAGGTCGGCGTTCCTGACAATGAGCTTGAACGGTGCGCTTTCCCCTGTGCGGTAAATGTCTCGCGGTGAGAATATAGCGGCATCGTAACCGGATTTCAGCCAGTCGCGGCCGGAAGTGTCGAAAATTTCGCGGTTAAGCAAATTCCGTGTGAGCTGTATATATGTCAGATCATTTCCCTTTGAGATTACAGCCAGCGCGGGAAGGTTGTCGCTGTCCCATGCTTTTCCGTCGGGGCGTTCGTAGTAGAAGACTCCTCCCTGATTCGTCTTGCCCTGTGCGATTAATTGCTTTTTGCCGGAGAATATTTTGACGTTTGCCTCATTCACGCCTCTTGCTGTCGTGAGGGTGTTTACCCAGACAAGCGCGGCATCTTCCCAGAGTCTGACGGTTGCGCCCAAGTCAGAAAGGTTAATCATCTGGCTTGCCTCTTGCCATTCCTCGCCGTCAGAATCTCTTGCGGTCAGCAGGAATAATCCCCTGTCGCCTGAAGCCATCTCATCAATGGGAATACTTCTGCGGACTCGTTCATTCAACGGGAGGTTAAGCGGAATTTCTTTCGTGAAAACCCTGCGGGCAATGTCCTTGTTGAAGTAATCATACTCATCGTTGAGGACATACGGAATATTATTCTCATACATTCGCCACAAGTCGAGCTGTAATTTCTTTACGTTAATCATCTCAACGGGGATTAGCCCTTTGTCTAGCGGAGTGAGATATGACCCTGCCGCCGGTAATGTAATCTCCGTATCAAGATCGGGCATGATTATGGCCTGCCGGAAGTCCTCAGCGAGAACGAGTCCGCCTTTTGACGGGAAACCCTTTCGGAACGTAATCACGAACCTTTCGCGGGGCTTGAAGCCGTCTGACCTGATGTCTAAAATTTCGTCATTCCATCCCGACTCGAATCGCACATTGTTCAAAGCAGGCTCAATGTCAACAAAATTCCTGACAGTCTCCGGGTCAACGCCGAAATTCAGCACGGCGCGTATTGTGTTCTGCCCGTTAGATCTCATCTCCTGAACCATCAATTTCGGGTCAAGAATGACGGTCTCGGAAATGTCGCGGTCAATGCCTAAATCGCCCTCGCCGGATTTGAGTCCCGCGGCGATTCTTACGGTATATTTCTGGCGTGAGGAAGTCTTGTTGACTGGTACAGAGGCGCGAATAGTCCGTGAAGGAAGTGCGCCGTTAATGCTGTAGGGCATTTCTTTTCCCTCCGGGCTGATGATACGCATGTAGCCTTTGAGCCTAGCGGGGTCGACTCTCATGTTGAAGTTCAGCGTGAAATATGCGCTGCCGTCTCTGCCCATTGAGGCGCGAATGTCTGAGGGGGATAATGCCTCTGTCTGAAACCTGAACACCCCCGGCCCTATGGCTCTTCCGCTTCTGTCTTTGAGGCCGTCTCTGAGAGTCGCAGTATAAGTTGTTGCGTTCCTGAGCGGTGATAATAATTTTGCGGTGAATGTCTTGTCGTTCTGCCAGCGTCCCTCAAGCTGTAACGGCGGGTTGACCTCGAACGGGAAAAGGGCGTTGTCCGGGGTGATAGATTTTCCGGTCTGCGCCCGTGTTACGACTGACCCGGTGAAGACGACTCTGAATGATACATTGTCGGGTACTGTTCCTGTAGGGGTGAAAGTCCTGACTCCCGCGGGCATTTTCTGCGCGGACATGGCCGGATTCGTCATGAGGAGCAATACCAGAATCAGCAATATGAATCTGTTATGCCTGAGCAAAATTCAACAATCCTTTCTGTAAAGTGATGGGATAAAATCAACTGGCTTATTATATCCCGTAAAAATCAAAAATTAAGCTATAATTCAAATGTTCACAAGCACAGGGGAGGAAGTTCAGACAATGGAAGAAAAACGGAATGTAGAAGCAGCGAGCAAAAAATGGGAAGTAGTAGTGTTTACGTTAGGCAAGGACGCATTTGCGATAAACGTCAACAAGACCCGCGAGATTCTGCGCTGGACCGGGTGCCGTCCTGTTCCCACGAAAACGCCTGCCTTTGTCGGCATAACTACTCTGCGTGATGCACTTCTGCCGCTGATTGATCTTCGCATATTCCTTGGGATAAATTCCACCGTGCCGATGGCGAACACAAAAGTGATGGTAGTGGAGTTCAACGACATAAAATTAGGCTTTCTTGTTGACGGAGTAGAAAGAATCCGGCAGGTGAACGCGGAAGATTTAGACTCGTCCAAAATGCGCGGTGTGTCATTGAAGTGGGTGCTGTACATCATCAAGAGGGACGAGCGGAATATACTTCTTCTCGATTACGAGGCAATAATTCAGGAGACGGCTCCGGCAGTTGCGGAACACATGTTTGACCAGAGCAAGCTGGAGACGTTCCACAGGCAGATAGGACACGTTGAGGATTTCCACATTCTTGTGGCTGACGACTCGCCGCTGTTGAGGCAGCAGACATGTGATGTGCTGAAGCAGTCCGGGTTCACGAGCATTTACCCGGTGAAGGACGGAGTCGAGGCGCGGAAGTTATTGCTTGACCAGGGGGAGAATTTTGACCTTCTTGTGTCTGACATTGAGATGCCGTTGCTTGACGGCCTGAGTCTTGTTGAGACATTGCGGAATGACTCGCGCACGGAGAACATGCCGGTGATATTGTTCTCGTCGATAATGGTGAAGGAGCTATTAGACCGGGCGGAGAAGCTGAAGATTACGCACGTATTGAAGCCCGATGTGTATAAACTTGTCGAGGCCGTAATGAAAATCTACCACGAGTGCAAGAAGAACAGAAACTATTAGAGCCTGCCCCCGTGAATCAGGGCTGAAGCTCGAACGTCATCGGGGGGAAGCTGTTGCGTGTTACTGTGAGTATTTTGCCGTTTGTGTCGTTTGTCAGATTGTATTTTGTTGTTCCGTTGTCCTCATTTACTGCCTTATTATTTGCTGGCCGTTTGTCTTCCGGCGTGTTAATGTATTTCTGAGCGTAGAACATAAGGTCGTCCTTTATGCGTAAGTCGGCAAGATTCTCCGTCTGATTTGCTATGAACTCGAAAATTCCCGTTGTGATTACTCCGAAAACAGCCGCCGCTATAAGAAATTCCGTCAAAGTTTCGCCCCTGCGCTTCATTGCGAGTCCCTCCTCAGTATAATACAGCGCGGAAAATTCCCCGTGTCAAAAATTTCTCTCACCGTCTCAAAATCTCCGAAAGTCTCAAGCTCCGTAACCTGCTCAATATTCCCCGTCTCAAGAATTATATACCCTCCGTGTTTCAGCCGGGAATGTGCCTGCGTCAAAATCTCCCTGTAATATCTCATCCCGTCATTGCCGCCGTCAAGCGCGGTAATCGGCTCAAAGTCCCTAACCTCGCGCATAAGCCCGGAAATTTCCCCTGAAGGTATATACGGAGGATTGCTGATTATGAGGTCAAATTCACCCGAAACATCAAAATTTGCCCTGTCATGAACGCCGTAACGCCTCAAATTTTCGCTGGCATATCTCAAAGCGTCCTCGCTCACGTCAAGCATACAGCCTTCAGCATTCGGGAACTCAAGCAGAATTGTTACGGCAATACAGCCCGAACCCGTACCCCAGTCAAGAAAGCGGAAGGCATTATCACGCGGAAAAATCATCTTCACGCCGTCAATTAGCGTCTCGGTGTCATGACGCGGAATCAATACGCCCGGCCCTACAGCGAAATCACGCCCGTAAAAATCAGCTTCCCCGGTGATATACTGCAGCGGCTCACCGTCAATCCTCCGCGAAATTACAGCGTCAATCCTGCGTTCCTCATCGGGTGAAAATTTGCCCCTTGCGAGAATCTCAGCATGACTCAGGCCGAGAGCATGAGCCGCAAGCCATAATGACTCCTGCGCTGCGTTTGCGACTCCTGCCCGTTTCAGGCGTGAGATTATCCCGTCAGCCGTCAATTTCCTGTAATTTCTGTGTCTGCTCGGCCAGCACCATAGCGTCAATCATCTCGTACAAATCGCCGTCAAGATACGTATCGAGCTTGTAGAGCGTCAAATTTATGCGGTGATCCGTGATTCTGTTCTGCGGGAAATTGTACGTCCTTATCCGCTCTGACCTGTCCCCGGAGCCTATCATGCCGCGCCTTTCAGCTGACTGCTCCGAGTTCTGCTTCTGCTGTTCGAAGTCAAAAAGTTTCGTCTTCAGGTACGACATTGCCCGCGCCTTGTTCTTGATTTGCGAGCGTTCGTCCTGACATGTTACGACAATCCCTGTGGGAAGGTGCGTAATTCTGACGGCTGAGTCAGTCATGTTGACGTGCTGACCGCCTGCCCCGCTTGAACGGTACGTATCAATCTTGAGATCTTCCGGCCTGATTTCGACTTCAACATCATCAGCTTCCGGCAAAACCGCAACTGTTGCCGCGCTTGTGTGGATTCGTCCGCTTGCTTCTGTTACTGGGACTCTTTGGACTCTGTGAACGCCTGACTCATATTTCATTTTGCTGTACGCTCCCTGCGAGTCAATCCTGAAAACTATTTCCTTGTAGCCTCCGATCCCGGCGGTATTCGTTGAGCTGTCGATTACTTCAATTTTCCACCTTTGCCGCTCACAGAAACGTGTGTACATTCTGAACAGGTCAGCCGCGAATAATGTCGCCTCATCGCCTCCCGTCCCCGCTCTAATCTCAACGATAACGCTTTTGTCGTCGTTCGGGTCTTTCGGGAGTAATAACAGCGTCAAATCATGCGTGAAGCTCTCAATTTTCGGCTCAAGCTCTGAGATTTCCTCGCGTGCTAATGACTCTAATTCAGCGTCCCCGGACTTGATTAACTCCTTTGCCTCAGCTATGGATTTCTGCGCTGATTTATACTCTTGGTACATTAATACGACTGGCTCAAGCTGGGCGCGTTTCTTGCCTAATACCTGTAATTCTTTCGGGTCAGACGCTATTTTAGGGTCAGCAAGTTTCCGCCCTACATCATCATATTCCTGCTCTATGGCCTGTAATTTAGGCTCTATGTTCATGATACTATGCCTCTTTCCATTGCTGTATCTAGTGAGACTAAAGCGACTTCCGCCTGCTTAATGTCAGGTTCTCTTGTGGTAAGGTATTGTAACGTAAGGAACGGGGCAATAACGCAGAGGCCGATTTTCCCGGATTTTGACGCGAGCCGGATTATCTCGTAGGATATTCCGACAACAACGGGTATCAGCACTATTCTTGCGATGACCTGAAGCGCGAAACTTTCCCCGGCGATGAGTGTCTTAACGGGCGAGAATATTATTATGCTGACGATTACGGCAATCAGCAGGAACGATGTCCCGCAGCGTGGGTGAATCCGTGAGCATGTCATGATATTTTCGGGAGTCATTTCGAGTCCGTGCTCGAATGCGTTAATCGTCTTATGCTCCGCGCCGTGATACCTGAAGACCTCGCGGATGTCCTTCCACAGCCCTATAACAGCAACGTACCCGACAAATATAACCGCCCTCAATGCCCCCTCCGTAACATTCACCCACAAAGGAGTTTCCGCGACAAATCCGGCGAGCCACAAGGGAAGCGCGATAAACAGCCCTCCTACAGCTATAACCGCGAGAATGACCGCCGATAATATGTCCTTCCACGTCATTTTTTCTTCTTCCTCTTCAAGTGCGACTTCAGCGGATTTTGACAGAGCTTTGAATCCTGTCGACATCATTTCGCACATTATGACGACTCCCCGCAGGAAAGGCAGCTTCCAGGGATAACGCTTTGTGCGCGATGAGTTCGGCCATTTGTCCGTAAAGATTTCTCCTGAAGGTTTCCTCACCGCGAGTCCCCATAAATTTTTCCCCTTCATTAATACGCCTTCTATTACGGCCTGACCTCCGACGGGTATTTTCCTGTCAGCGTCATCAGCGAAAAGATTCGCCGTTACCATCAGCCACAAACAAAATTTATTCAGCAAACAACAAATCCTCCATATCTCTATAGGGTTTACCGCATGTGCGCGACTCCGAGCATTTCCCGAAAATGCACCCCGGCCCGGCCATGTCGAAAATTACGGGTGCGACTCCTCTGCATAGTGCCAGCATTCTCCGCGCAAGCTCGTGAATCTCCCACTGCGCCCTGCGGCAAAGTCTCAGGCTGAAGAAGTGATGTAATTCCCGTGCGTTCATTGTCATAACAAGCCGCGTTGAATGCCCGTGAGGAAGGATAAATCTTGCGTCCTCTTTCGGGATTCCCATTTCCGTCAAAGCCCTGTAAGTTTCCTGCGAATGTCTGACGGCCTGAAGGTAGAGTGCTTTTGCGTCCGGGTTTTTGCTGACTGACGGCGGGACTATCACGGCTTCGGGGTCATCGGTCATCTTCACATATCGCTGGCTCTGCTGGCTGAAACTTGCGACTCTGTGCCGTACAAGCTGATGGGACGCAACCCGGCTGAGTCCGTCAATCCCAAACGTGAATGATACATGCTCAAACGCCGACATATGACCGCTGGCGAACAAGTCAGCGATTAACCTGCGGGATAAATTCTGCTCCTCCCCCTGCAATAATTCCCCCGCTGTAACATCCCTGTAACATATCCGGGCGGCGGCGGCTACTAGTGCGTCAGGTTCGGGAGTGTGTGAGAGTAATATTACGTTCATGTCTCAATAACAAAAACGGGAGCCGTTATCAGCCCCCGCAAACGGTCTGTGTATGGCTACACTTCTGTTTTCTGGCCGTAGTTCACGCCTTTGTACTTGCGCTGGAACTTTTCGAGGCGGCCGGCTTCTGTGAGGACTCTGCCCTTCTTGCCTGAGTAGAACGGATGACAGGCGGAGCAGACTCCTACGCGGATTTCCTTCATTGTTGAGCGGGTCATGAAGGTGTTTCCGCAGGCGCATGTTACTTTGCATTCCTGATAGTCGGGGTGAATATCTTTCTTCATGTGATGATTCCTCCTAGTGTCTGAGGCCGAGACGCTCAATCAGTGAGCGGTAGCGGTTAAAGTCCTTGTTCATGAGGTAGCGGAGAAGCCTGCGTCTTGAGCCTACCATTTTGAGAAGGCCGCGGCGCGAGTGAAAGTCTTTCTTGTGGACTTTGAGATGTTCTGTGAGTTCGCGGATTCTTTCGGTGAGGATTGCTACCTGTACTTCCGGCGAGCCTGTGTCGGTATCGTGAGTCTTGTACTCAGATATTACGGCCTGTTTCTTGTCTTTCTGGATCATATAGAGAAACCTCCTGTGTATTACTTCAGAGCCGGGAACAACGCCAATCCAGAGGGCGATATTCTCAGCTTTGAGTGTAAGCGGTGATTATGATAGCACAAGAGGAGAAATTATTGTACACTTCCGGCACTTATGTTAGCGCATTGCATTGGGCCGGGACTTTTACGGCTTGAAGCGTGAAAACGCTGTTTCGTCATCATACATAGCATAGTCATCAAAGCGTTTTTCTGCTTATGCGGTGTAAGCTCAAAGGGTGTGAGTCGTTTTTCTGTTACGGGATTGAAATTTTCCCATTTAAGACGGCATATATAGTGATTGAATGTCTCGATTAACTTTTCCCGAATACTTTTATCATAAACGTGCTGAAAGCCTCCCTACGCAAAAAAAATTTCCCCGCCATATTTCAGACGGGGATTCGTTTCTTCTGTCTACATTTCCGCGAGTACCCACAAAAATCCGTAGGGCTGAAGCGTTATTGTCCCGTCAGGATTTCCCGTGAACTTTTCGCCCGTAATCATGTCGCGATAGTCGAACATTCCGCCGAGAGTCTCATTTGTCCCGAAAGTCTGAGATTTCCCGCTGAAGTTGAAGAACGCCAGCATTTTCTCTTTCTTGGTCTTTGCGCCCTCATAGCGTCCGATTCCGAGAACCTGATTATTTCCCGTCTCAATCAGCCACGTGTCAGCCTCATTCGCGAAAACCGAGTGCGAGTCCCTCAGTGTTACGAGCTGACGCACAGCCCGGAAGATTTTTCCCTGCGGTGTGCCGGGGTCATTGCGCTTTTCTGCGTCCTCCCAATGAAACGCCCCGCGGTGTAAATATCTGCTGTCGGCGGCCTTGTCGGGGTCATCGCTCTGATGATAGCTGTAATCGTTGAGCTGTCCGATTTCGTCTCCGCTGTATAGCACGGGTATTCCGCTCTGTGTCAGAAGGAAGGCATGAAGCATAATGTCGAGATTGACGGCTGAGTCCTTGTCGCCTGATTCGAGTCCGCAAAGTGAAGCCGTTGTACCGCACATTCTAGCATCGCCGAGTTCGGGAGCATCGTTGTACGTCTCGCCCTTTGACGGAGACCCGGCGAAATCCCCCTTGAAGTAGTCATTGAGATATTTCTTGTGGGCGACCTCATCAATTCCGAACGTCCGCAGAAAATCATAATCGAGTCCCCAGCCTATATCATCGTGGCACCGCAGATAGTTCAGGAACACATACTGTTTCGGGAGGGCAAAGACGCTCTCTAACTGGTGCTTCATTAGGCGGGTATCCTGAGTCGCAACTGTGTGCCATGTGCTTGCCATTGTCGTAACGTTGTAGAGCATGTTGCATTCGGGCTTCTCGACTGTGCCGAAATAGGGTACGACTTTTGACGGCTCCATTACGACCTCGCCAAGAAGGAGCGTTCCGGGGCAGACGATTTCAGCGGCCATTCTCATTATGCGGACGAGGGTATGAACCTGCGGGAGATTCCTGCAATTTGTGCCGAGAGTCTTCCAGATGTACGGAACAGCGTCAAGCCTGATGATGTCGATTCCCTGATTGCACAGGTAGAGCATATTTTCTGTCATGTCGTTGAACACAACGGGGTTGCGGTAATTCAAATCCCACTGGTACGGGTAGAATGTTGTCATTACGACTTTGCCGGACTCGCTGTCATACGTGAAATTTCCGGGTGCTGTTGTCGGGAAAACTTCCGGCAAATTCTGCTCAAACTGGCGTGGGATTTCCCAGTTGTCGAAAAAGAAATATCTGTCCTGAAACTCTTTCTCGCCCTTCTTGGCTCTCATCGCCCACTCGTGATCCTCGCTTGTGTGGTTCATGACGAAATCCAAGCATACGCTGATTCCGCGTGAATGGCATTCCCTCGACAGGTCAGCAAGGTCATCCATTGTACCCAAATCCGGCCTGACTTTTCGGAAGTCTGAGACCGCGTAGCCTCCATCGCTCCTGCCTTTAGGGGTGTCAAGAAGCGGCATGAGGTGCAAATATGTTACTCCGCATTCCTGAATATAATTGAGGTGAGACTTAATGCCCTGCAAATTTCCGGCGAAGCACTCCGTGTACATCATCATTCCGAGAATGTCATTGCCCGCGTACCAGTCCGGGACAACGGCGCGCGCGTCATCTAAATCGTGCTTGAGGTAGTCGGGGCGGTTATTCCAAGATTTTCGGAGCATGTAGCAGAAGTAATCGAATGCCTGCTTGTCTTGGCCGTATAACTCGTAGTAAAGCCATTTCAGCTCGTCATAGTGAAAATCGAGCCTGCTGTCAAAATCACTCATTGCAGAAAACACATCCTTTGCATAAAAATTTTTGGGAATTGGAGATATTATAGCCTATGCGGGAAAATTTCAGGCAAAAAAAAAATCCCCCTCCCGTAAAATTCAGGAGAGGGAAAAATTTTCCGTATTAATGTTACCTCTTGAGGTTGACGACTTCCTCTAATATCTGGTCGCTGACTGTAACGACTCTCGTGTTCGCCTGGAAGCCTCTCTGAGCGATTATCAGATGGGTAAACTCCTCTGTTAGGTCAACGTTCGACATTTCAACGTACTGACCCATGATAGTGCCTTTTCCGTTTGAGCCTGCGCCGTCAATGTTGGCTGTTCCTGAGTTTACGGAAGCCTGGAACATAGTGTTGCCGACCTTTTCGAGTCCCTGCTCATTCGCGAAAGTTGCCAGCGCGACGCGGTAAAGCGGAATGCTGACTCCGTTGCTGTATGAGCCTGTGATTGTTCCGTTTGCGGCGACCGAGTAATTTTTCAGAATGCCCATCGTGTAGCCGTCCTGATAAACGGGCTTTGTTGTTGTCTCTGAGGCGAACTGAGTAACGCCTAGAAGAGCGTCCCCGCTTCCGCCGAAATTGAGCCTTACTGTGCTGTTGGGCTGTCCGTTGAGGCTGAACGGGAGCGTGATTTCGACTTCTGCGTTGTCTGTGCTTCTGAGTGCGCCGTCGGCGATGGCGTTGTTGATTCTTCCTGAGCCGTCAAACTCGATCTCGCCTGTTCTGGGTTCGGGCATAACGTTTGACATGATTTCTTTTCCGTTCTCGTCAGTCTCGACTATGAACGCTTCCCATCTCCAGCGGTTTTCGGTGATTTTCTTGTACGTAACTTCGAGGGTATGCTCTTTTCCGTCATCGTCATATATTGTGGCCTTTGTAGCGTGGTAACCGCCCTGTGAAGCCGCGCCCAATGTAGTCCATGAGCCGAGCTGATCTTTCGGACTTGGCGAGTCAACGTTCTGTGCAACCATGAATTTCAGCGTGTCATTCTTTGAGCTTGCATTGCTGGCTGTTGATGCGGCTATCTGGAAGTTAGGATCGCCGTTAGTGTCAGGCAGTATACGGAATCCCAGAGGCGCGTTGCCGTTATCGGTCTCGTTCCAGTCCACACGGTCAAATGAGCCGTCAGGGTTGAAGAATACGTTTGCTTCAATCTTGTGCAGTCCCTTGAGTACAGCAGTAGCTCCCGTACCTACAGTACCTTCCTGAATCTGTGTTGCTGTTCCTGCTGCTACTGCGGTGGCCTGTGCGTTGGCGTAGCCGTAGTACCAGAGAGTCATCTTTGATACAGTTTTGCCCAAGTCTGAAGGTGAAGCGGCGGTCATATTGCTTTCTTCAAATTCTGCTATGAAGTCGTACTCAAGCGGCACTCTCTCCGTAGTGCTTCCTGCTGGTGCGCTTGCTGTTGCGATAGAAGGTGCGCCGGACAGAGTGAAATTCGAGTAGTCCATCTTGCCCTTCACATCATAATTGAAGACCGTATCACTGACTTTGAGATGATGTACCTGTGTAGCAACTGTACCTGTTGTGTCAACAAGATCTGCCGCGAGTCCCGCTGTTGTGCCTGATACTTCTTCGTTATTCGCATTCATCAAGGACAGCGTGCGAATCTGCATTGTCCCGGTTGTGTCGTTGTAGTCCACCGTGTAATACTTCGGGGGAGTCTGGCCGGGAAATTTGTACACGGGCTTGTAGTAATTGTTGACGGTAGTATTTATGTCATTCTCTGTCAGTGTTAATGTCCCTGATGTTCTGTTGGTTATTCTTGACAGTGTAGTACCGTTAGTGCTTGTAACCAAGTTGTTATTCTCATCAAGCCAGCCTATAAAGCCGTCGCTGCCGCTCCCTGTTGCTGTTGTAAGCTTTGTGGTTAAGGGTGCGGTGGTGGCAGCATTCCATATTATTGTCGGAAGGCTAAGTTCAGGCTTGCCCGTTGTGCTGTTTATGCCGGTCATGTCGAACGTCATCTTAGTAGTTTCTCCGCCGTTAGCTAGGGCGAAATCAAGATAGTTGATTCCGTATGCCGAGTTGTTTGCATTATTCAGCGTTGCGTCAAAACTTGTCGAGAAGCTCATATCATACTCAACGCCGTTCATCGGAACTTTTGCCATTCCTTCATTCAGCCCGTTAGCACCCGCAACAGCATTGAACGGAAGATCCGCGAAACCGTAAGACAGGAAATTTTTCTGCCTGCTGTCAAGGTTGCACTGGTAATCGACTCTAGTCGTGGCTTTGGCTTCCATCTTCTGCCCAAGCGGTATATTTATCGTGGAAAGCTCTGCGGCCTGCTGGAATCCCTCTAGGGCTGTCTCCTCCATCTTGTAGCCCTGGAGCTTGTAGCCTGAGCCTGACTGAACGAGGTCAGAATTTCCGTCAAGAGTGCAGGCACCCGAACGGCTGAACATCTGGTTGGTGCCGTCAGAGTACACAAAGAACCCGCGCTCCTGAATCATCATGTCGGAGGCATTGCCGGTGTATGAGCTTGAACCCTGAGTGTGTATCGTCTCAATTGCCGCGACGCTAACGCCGAGTCCGACCTGGGCGGGGTTGATTCCGCCTCTGTTGCCGTCCGCGCTTGAAGCGTACTTGTTGGCCTGATACATGAGATCGGCGAAAAGCGTGTTGTCCTTCTTGAAGCCTGTTGTGTTTGCGTTTGATATGTTGTTGCCTGTTACGTCGAGCATGGTCTGGTGAGCGCGAACACCCGTTACCGCTGTCATCAATGATCTTAACATGTCCCGTGATTCCTCCTGCTGTGAAATTTCCTGTGATATGACTGTATATTTTACTCTGGCCGGGCGTCCTTCCTGCCGTGTCTCGTCCGTGAGAGCAATTTATTCTAGCTTATTACCGAAACGCCTTCAACTTTCTCAAGCGGCACTTCGCCTTCTGTCGTGTCAAGTATTGTGCCTTCTTTCGGGTCAAACCAGACATGATTCACGACTGCTACTTTCTGAGTTGCCTCTTCCCCTTCGCCTGAAGTGAAAGCTACTGCCTTCCCGATGTACTGAACCGCGCTGAATTTGTTTGCGTCCGATATTGTGGTGAGCGTCTTGTTCATGTTCTGCATCTGCTCAAGGCTTGAGAATGTAGCCATCTGCGAGATAAATTCCCTGTCCTCCATAGGATTCAAGGGATCCTGATTCGACAATTCGGCGATTAACAGCTTGAGGAAAGCGTCTTTTCCGAGAGTGTCATTTGTGGCTGTTGTTACGGCTGATGTGCTTTGCGTGCTTGTTGTTGCCTGCGTTGTGTTTATGTTTGCTAGGTTAGTGTAGCTGTTTACGTCTGTTACTGGCATTCGTCATCTCTCCTTCATGCTATCCAGTATAGCAGTCCTTCTTCAAGGTCAGCCCTGAAATTTTCTGTGTCATCGTCATTATCTGACGGGGTGTAACTGTAATAATCCCTCTGGTTCTGACCGCCTGAGTCCTGACCCTGCCGGCTGCTGTCCTGCTGAACGTCAACCGTAAACTCTGACACCTGAACACCCTGCTGGGCTAAATTGTCCCTTAACTGTGTGAATTGTTCCTGCACTATTTGTCGGATTTGCTCACTTGCTACTTTAACGGACGCTTCAACGCCTGAAGTTGTAGATGTAAGCTCAACGGAAATCCGTCCGAGCGCGGGCGGGTCAACGATGATATTTGCCTTCCTCACGTTGTCTGCGCGTATGAATCTCACGACGTTTACGATGCCATTGCGGAGAGTCCTTCCCTGAGACTGAACGCCGTTAGCCTCGTATGTGTCAGTCCTGAGACTAAGCGGGCTGGTATTCACGCGTGGAGATGATAAACGTTTTGCGCGTGTTACGGTGTCAAAGAACGACTGAAAATCGCTGAGGACTTCTGCCTTTCGTGAGTCAATTCGCGGCTCATTCTGCGAATCATTGCGCGGTGCTGTGCGTGAAGCTCTTGCGGGTGATACGCGGACTCTTTCGGGTGAAATTGCGCCGTCAGTCTGTGAGTCATTGCCGGGATTCTGCGATGGCTGGCGGGATTCTGACTCTGTGCTTTCCTCATGGCCGGAATGATTCTGAGTGCGTGAAATTTTCGGCTGTGAGTCTGTCTCGGTGGCCTGCGTAATTTCGGGCTGTGAGTCGTGCGTCATGGCCTGAGTCTTTCTGCGAGGTGTCCGGGAGATTTTCGGGGACTCAGTGCTTTCGGGGACTGTTTTGGGTGCTGACTGTGTTACGGTTTCGTGAACAGTCTGCGCTGTAGTCGCGGGCATTTCGCGTGTTACGGTTTCGGGTGTGGACTCGGAAATGATTTCGGGAGCGTCCTTAGTGTTTACGGGGATTTCCGGCGCGGTGATGATTATATGTTCGGGAGTCTCCGTGATTGTGCGGACGGTGCGAGGCTCTGACGGTGAATCGGTCTGCGCGGGCTGAATGTCATTTGCGGGCTGTGCGTTTTGAGTCGGCTGAACCTGAGCGAATCCGGCCATGACTGTAACAGCGTCCGTAATTCCGGGGAACTCTGCGCGTGTCTTTTCGGGAGTCTCGGCCTCGGAATCCTCGCGGGAGTCGGCGCGTTCGTGCGTAACTTTGCGGGGCTGTGCTGGCTCTGCGTCATTCCTGCGGGGCTGAACGGGGGCGGGAGTCTCGGCGGGGGCTTCAGGGCGTGGGCTGTCGGTCTCCCTGCCAGTGTCAGAAGCCGGAATCCCGTAATCCTCCGTATCATTTGCGGGGACTGTCTGAGGCTGTGAGTCATCTGCGGGAATTTCGCGCTGTATGGGCGTGTCATTTTTGGGCGACTGAGGAATTGCCCGCTGTGTTTCGGGAGCGTCATTGCGAGTGTCAACAGTTTGTGATTTCTGCGTGTTACGTGTTGACGGCGGAATGTCGGTATCTTCCTGCTGTAACGGCTCATGACTCGGCGCGTCATTTTCGGGAGTCCCGTCAATTTCTGGCGACTCAGGAATTACCCGCTGTGCTTTTGGTGCGTCATTCTGTGCGCCAACAGTCTGCGATTTCGGCGTGTCGTGTTTTGACGGTGGAATGTCGGTATCTTCCCGCTGTGATGACTCATGAATGGGCGCGTCATTTTCGGGAGTCCCGTCAATTTCCGGCGACTCAGGAATTACCCGCTGTGTTTCGGGAGCGTCATTGCGAGTGTCAACAGTCTGCGATTTCGGCGTGTCCTGTCTTGACGGCGGAATGTCTGTAGCCTCCTGCTGTGATGACTCATGAATAGGAGCGACATTTTCGGGAGTCCTGTTAATTTCTGGCGACTCAGGAATTACCCGCTGTGATTTCGGCGCGTAATTCTGTGCGTCAACAGTCTGCGATTTCGGCGTGTCCTGTCTTGACGGCGGAATGTCTGTATCTTCCGGCTGTGATGACTCGTGAATAGGCGCGTCATTTTCGGGAGTCTCGTCAATTTTGGGCGACTGAGGAATTACCCGCTGTGATTTTGGCGCGTCATTGTGTGCGTCAACAGTCTGCGATTTCGGCGTGTCGTGTTTTGACGGTGGAATGTCGGTATCTTCCCGCTGTGATGACTCATGAATGGGCGCGTCATTTCCGGGAGTCCCGTCAATTTCCGGCGACTGAGGAATTATCCGCTGTGATTTCGGCGCGTAATTCTGTGCGTCAACAGTCTGCGGTTTCGGCGTGTCATTTGCTGACGGCTGAATGTCGGTATTTTCCCGCTGTAACGGCTCATGATTGAGTGCGTCATTTCCGGGAGTCCCGTCAATTTCTGGCGACTGAGGAATTACCCGCTGTGTTTCGGGCGCGTCATTCTGTGCGTCAACAGTCTGCGGTTTTGGCGTGTCCTGTCTTGACAGCGGAATGTCGGTATCTTCCTGCTGTGATGACTCGTGAATAGGCGCGTCATTTTCGGGAGTGTCAACAGCTTCCGGCGACTCAGGAATTACCCGCTGTGCTTTCGGTGCGTCATTGTGTGCGTCAACAGTCTGCGATTTCGGCGTGTCATGCCTTGACGGCTGAATATTGGTATCTTCTTGCTGTAACGGCTCATGAATAGGCGCGTCATTTTCGGGAGTCCCGTCAAATTTCGGCGACTCAGGAATTATCCGCTGTGATTTCGGCGCGTCATTGTGTGCGTCAACAGTCTGCGATTTCGGCGTGTCATTTGCTGACGGCTGAATATTGGTATCTTCCTGCTGTAACGGCTCATGACTCGGCGCGTCATTTCCTGGAGTCTCATCAATTTTCGGCGAGTGAGAAATTCCCCGCTGAGTTTCGGGCGCGTCATTAGGAGCGTCAACAGGCTGTGAGTCCTGCGTGTCTTGCGGCTTATCCGTGATGATTGGCTGCGTTTTCTGCGGAATATTAGTCCCTTCTGCCTCATTATTCGTAACTTCCTGCCGTAAAGCCCCGTCATTATGCGAGACAAAATCCGGCCTCACTGATTCGGGCGGCTCATTCCCGGAAAATCTCACGTTATCCGCCATATTCCCGGCCATGTCAGAATTGCGCGAAATCTCCGGCTCAACAGCGGTAACTCCCTCGTCAAAATCATTCTGCGGGATAATTTCCGCTGTCCTCCTTGCGGGATTGTCCGTTATTCGCCTGCTGTCAGCAAAAAGATTCCGCCATGAGTCAGCCTTTGGCGAACGTGATTCCGTATTCGCATGTGTGTACGGCTCTGTACTGGCCTGCGTGTTTGTTCCGTCGTCAGCAAGAAATCTCACACCGCTGAACGCTGACGGCCTGCCCTGCGTTAATGTCATAGCCTGCTGTGTGTTGTTGGGATTGATGTCTGTAACTTGCTCCTGCCCTGCGCTTTCACGGGCTGTATATTCCGTCATGAGCGCGTCAAATGCTCCTGCGTCCTGGCCTGTGAGTCCCTGCTGTGTGCTGTCTGTATTGCCTCCCGGCATGAGCAGATTTATTTGCGCCTGAAGAAATGACCATATTCCTGCCGGCATTCTGCACCCTCCTGTTATTGTGATTTATCGCTGCTGGGGATGTGCCATAAGTTCGGTTATCCTTGCTGCTTTTGTCGGCTTAATTTTGCCCATAATTGAGGCTCTTGCGTCATTGGGAAGCCTCATCAGCAATTCTACTGCCATAGCATCGCGCAATTGTTCAACGACTGCCGCGGCGTTTCTCGCTGACATGTCCTGATATGTTCGGGCTACTTGGTTCATTAATTCCTGCTCACGCTCGGTAGGGGTGTTCGCGTTAGCTCCGGCGGCTTGGGTTGCTTCCTGCGCTCTGAGCCTGCGCTGCCTTCTTGCCACATCACGCGATAATTCAACGAGGGCTAATTCTCTCTTCTCGTAGACTTCCATGCGGGCAATGTCGCGGCTTTCCATTGAGCGTTCGAGAGCGTCAAGCCTTCTCTGCCACTGCTCAAGCTCTACGGCTCTGCGCTCCTCAACCGTAAGCGCGTAAAACTCCGGCACCTGGAAAAACTCCGCAAGTCTCGGCCCGAAATATGGCACTCTCGGTATAGTCTCCCAGAAAAGCGGCCTGCCGTCCCAAATTCCGCTCAGGTGCATTCCGACAGCAGTCCCAAGACCAAGCAACAACATCCACAGGAAAAACGTAAATTTTCCCATGCCCTTTTTCTTTTTCTTCTTTTTGACGACTGGCGCGGGGGCAGCAGCTTGTTCAGCCGGGGGATTAGCTCCTGCCGCGGGGCGTTCTTCTGCCATGTTAGCCGACCTCCCTTAATCTGCGGTATATTGACATGATATTACGCACGTAGCGTTTTGACACTTCCGGGATATTCCCGCTGTCGACTCTGGCCGGCCCTGCGTTGTAGGCGGCTAATGCTTTCTCGATGTCGCCCCGGTATTTGTCCGTCAAGTCAGAAATATATCTTGTCCCGCCGTCAATATTCTGCGCGGGGTCAAAAGGGTCATCAACTCCCAGCATTGCGGCTGTGCGAGGCATGAGCTGCATTAGTCCCTGTGCGCCCTTGTTCGACACAGCGTCAGTCGTCCACCCTGACTCAACCTGAATCATTGCGCGTATTAATTCTTGGTCAACGTTATATTTCTCGGCGCATTCGGTGATTATGTCTTTGAGTTCGTCATAATTCGTTTTGCCGGAAATGTTGCTTGTACGTTTTGCGACTCTCTTTGCCCGCTCAACGTCATTCAGAACGTCAACAAACCTGCTTTTGAGTGGCTGAGTCTGCTGGTACATGTCCGGCATAAGCTGCCTGTTAATTTCGTCTATGCGTGTCAATACTCTTGATATGTTCGTCATGTTAGGCCCCATGTGTCAATTGTCCCCTTTCCGTGAATACTGCATTGTTGTAACGTCATCAAGCTCATTCTGCTCAATGCCAAGCTGTTCCTGCATGTCGGCTTCTTTGAGGTGATCTATGTATGTCTCCATTATCCTGACATCTTTATGACGCTCAACGAGTCTGGCTTCAGTATCGGCGATTCGAGTCCTGACTTCGGCGAGTGAGGTTTGACCGCGGGCAATGTCAGTGTTTATTGCGTCTATGAACTGCCGCTGAAACCATAAATCTGTGGCTGAGACGGCCTGAGTCCCGGCCCGGCTGAAGTCGGAGATTGCCTGCTTCTTTTCGCCCTCAAGCTGTGTGATATGGGCTATGGCTTCGCGCTCCTCGCTTCTTTCGGCGGCTAAAATTGCCTGCTCATTACGGCGGCTGTCCTCGCGGATTTTGAGTATGCGGTTGAACCGGGCTATTCTCTCGTGCATGGCCTAAATCAGGGTGTCAAGATCACGCCCGGCATATGCTACACGTATAATGCTGACAGTATGCATGGCATCATCAACGCAGTACATAATAATGAAATTATCGGAAGGCATGTAGCGTATTTCCCGCCCTTTGCGATCTTTTCTGCGGACACGGTATCTTTTTGGCAACAGCGCAAGTGATGAGGCAGACGAAAATACTTTGTCCGAAAATTTCTGCGCGGCTGAAGGATTATCCAGTTTCCCGGCAATATAAGCGCGTATGCCGTTGACATCTTCAAGAGCCGGGACAGTAACAATAAGCCTATATTCTGCCATATTCAGCCTCTATTATTTTCCTAGCTTCCTCAAGCGTGTAGACTCTCCCAGTTTCAAGAGCGTCAATACCTTCCTGAATCGCAGAGTCTATTTCGTCTTCTGTCATATTCCCAAGACATAAAGGCTTGTTTATCGGTGCATTAAGCTCAACGGGAAAAGCCCTCCGCAAAATTATCTGCCTCGTGAACAAATCTACGGCCATTGTGTACGACATGCCTATTTTCCTCAGAATTTCCTCTGCCTTGCGCTTGATTTCAGGTTCAACTTCTACATATGATATTTCTGCTGTGCTCATTTTCCTTTTCTCCTTTCTGCTACTGCTGATTAGGATACGGCGCAAGCTCCAATAATCTTTTGTCGGTCTCCTCGAAACTTGTCGGATCTTCAACTCTCTGCGACAAGAATCCCCGTACGTTCTCCATGTTCGCCAATGCCCAGTCAACCCGCATATTTGACCCGGATTTATACGCGCCAATGTTGATGAGATCTTCCGACTCCGCGTAAGTTGCGAGAAGGTCGCGGACTCTTCCGGCGGCGTTGAGGTGTTCGCGTGATACAAGGGCGGGCATAACACGGCTCACGGAATCCAGTACGCTCACAGCGGGGTAGAAATTTCTTGCGGCAATCTTCCTCGACAAAACTATATGGCCGTCAAGTATTCCTCTCACTGTGTCGGCTACAGGCTCGTTCATGTCGTCCCCGTCAACAAGAACCGTGTATATTCCCGTAATGCTTCCGACTTCCCCGGCCCCGGCGCGCTCCAACAATCTCGGCAGCATCTCGAATACGGACGGAGTATAGCCCCTTGTGGCGGGAGGCTCACCGATTGCGAGGCCGATTTCACGCTGTGCGCGGGCGACTCGTGTTACAGTGTCCATCATCAATAGGACATCTTTCCCCTGATCCCGGAAATATTCTGCGATTGCCGTTGCTGTCATGGCCGATTTCAGGCGGATTAGCGCGGGCTGGTCTGAAGTCGCAATCACAAGTACCGAACGTTTCAGCCCCTCCGGCCCTAAGTCGCGCTCGATAAATTCCCGAACCTCTCTGCCACGTTCGCCGACAAGCGAAATCACATTAACGTCCGCAGTTGTGTAACGCGCCATCATTCCGAGAAGGGTGCTTTTTCCCACGCCTGAACCCGCGAATATCCCGATACGCTGTCCCTTGCCTAGCGTGAGCATTCCGTCAACAACTCTGACTCCGACGCTCAAAGGAGTGTCAACCATTTTCCGCCGCAAAGGGTGAGGGGGAGTCGCGTAAAGCGGGTAAAAGTCGCTGGCGGCTATCGGCCCTTTGTCATCGATGGGATTTCCGAGACCGTCAAGAACACGCCCTAATAACGCCTCGCCTACAGGGACTTCAAGCGGTCTGTTTGTTGACACGACATCGCAACCCGGCCCGACTTCCTGCAATGCTCCCAGCGGCATTAAGAGTACACGGTCTCCCCTGAAGCCGACAACCTCCGCGTCAAGCTCGTGCGAGCCGTCCCGGAATTGTATGTGGCACAAATCGCCGACTCTGACATCCGGCCCCTGGGATTCCGCGACAAGCCCGACAACCTGAACGATTCGCCCGTTTATTTTCACCAGCGGCTTCTGCAACAGGTCAACCGCAAAAAGCTGGAACAAATCAACATCCTGTATATCATTCACGGCCTAACGACTCTCCTTTGCTGACTGCTGGAATACTTCATCAACAACCGACTCAACCTGTCCCATCTGAGTCTTCCATCTCGCGTCATAAACTCCGAGTCCAGTCTCAACAATACAGCTTCCATTCTCGATATTGGGATCTGATTTCAGCTCTAACTTTTTGACACCGCGCAGGGCTTCCCGGAATTTCGTATCCATATTCCCCTCAAGCCGTTTCATGTCGTCCGGCGAAACGTAGATTAATATCTGATTTTTGTCGCTCAGGCGTGAAAGTAATTCCGACAAAACCGAGTCGATTGTGTCCGGGTTCAATTCAACCTGCCTGTAAAGCATTCGCCGTAACATTTCAGTCCACACACGAACAAGCCTCGGCTGATTGAGCTTGACGAGTTCGGCAAAATTTTCCTCCAGCTTTTTCCCGAAGGTGTCAATCACTCCCGCAAGAGCCGAAAATTTCCCGGAATATTCCTGCTCAACTTCAGCGCGTGCCTTCTTGAGTCCTTCCTCGTAGCCTGTGATTTGTCCCTCGCTTATGGCCTGGGCGCGTGCTTTCTCGGCGATTCTGTCGGCGTTGTTCTGGGCTTCGGCTTCAAGCTGCTGCTTCCTGCGCTCATAGTCTGACCTTATACCGCCGATTTCCGACTCTAACTTTGCTTTTGCCGCGGACAGTTCTGCGTTGGCGACTTCTGCATTACTCAAGCTGTTTGTGAGGGCTTTAACCTGCGCTGTAAGCTCTTCGATTTCGCGGGAATTTGGCGCAGGAGTCTTCACCTGCAATTTTTGCGGCTCAGGCTTTGAGGGGGACTGCGGTTTGTCGGGCTTTGGTGATTTCTGCGGCTCAGGCTTGGCGGCTGACTGCTTTATTTCGCTCTCAAGTATTCCGATCTTCACAGCCTGAGGCAGTAATCGGACTGTCCGCAGTACTCTCTGATGTGCAAGACCGCTAGACAATCATATCGTCCCCTCCGCCGGAAGCTATCACTATTTCGCCCTGTTCCTCAAGCCCGCGGATTATGTTCACTATTTTCTGCTGGGACTCTTCAACGTCCTTGACACGTACAGGCCCCATGAAATCCATATCCTCTTGGAGCATTTCGGCGGCACGTTTTGACATGTTCTTGAGATACTTTGTCTTGAGGTCTTCTGTCGCACCTTTTAGAGCGAGACTCAATTCCTTCATGTCGACTTCACGCAATACCCTCTGCAATGACCTATCATCAAGCCGCATTGAGTCCTCGAACACAAACAGACGTTTCTTGATTTCCTCGGCTAATTCGGGGTCGTTCTCCTCTAAGTATTCCATGATATTCCGCTCGGTCGCTCTGTCTGTGCTGTTGACGATGGCCACAACCGCGTCTATTCCGCCCGCTACCGTGAAATCCTGACCCATTACGGTGCTTAGTTTCCGCTCCAAGACTCTCTCAACCTCCCGCAAAACTTCCGGCGTAATCCTGTCCATGTTGGCGATCCTCTTTGTTACGTCAGCCTGCAATACCGGGTTAAGGCCGCTGAGAATCATTGCAGCCTGTGTAGGCTCAAGATACGACAGAATCAGCGCGATTGTCTGCGGGTGTTCGTTCTGAATGAAGCCAAGTATCTGGCCTGCGTCTGTATGTCTCATGAAATCGAACGGCTTGACCTGCAAACTTGCCGTAATCCGTGCAAGAAGGCTCTGCGCTCTCTCCGGTCCGAGGGCTTTCTCCAAAACATCACGCGCATATTCGACTCCTCCTCTGGCCATGAACTCACGCGCCATTAATATCTCTTGCGCTTCTTTCAGCACCGTGAGTTTTACGTCAGGCGTTACTTTTCTGAGATTTGCTATTTCGAGTGTGATTAACTCTATTGTAGAGTCATCAAGTTTCTTGTAGATTTCGGGAGCTATATCACTGCCTAGGGAGACCATCAGGACCGCGATTTTCTCACGGCCCGTGAGTCCTTTTGCGCCCTCATTCTTTCCTTCATTTTTCGGGGGCATATAAACATCTGCTACGTAAAAAGTGTATTTTTGTGCTGTGTACACTCTTTCGAGTTTTCCTCGTTCTTTCCGCATTCCTGCGACATTTCCTGCTCCCTTTCGCCGCAACTACTCAGGTTGGTTCAGCAGTCCAGAGGCTTTAACTTCC
>JAFYBQ010000035.1 GCA_017540085.1 Synergistaceae bacterium
CCCCCCCCCACCACACACACACACCTGGGCAAGCAGTTTGCCGTAAAATGACCTGAGTATTTTTGCAGAGGTAAGCAAATTTATTATTTTCACGCAAGAAGCCTCCCACATCTACAAGTTGGAGATGAATTGCGCTATTTAAGATATAATATTCCCATGACGGAAGAAGAGAGATTAGCCAAAAACAATAGAATACGTGAACAAGGCAAACTGACCCGCGAAAAACGCAAGAGTCAGATATGCCGAGTGTATCGTGTAAAAATCGACATATCTCCCCTCAATGAGGTGCAGAGAGTTCACATGAAAATGCTATTTGTCGGGGCTAAATGGCTATATAATGACGCGCTGAATTTCACTAATGAACATGATATTAATGACTACGATACAACAACCCATACAGTTCACGGGCTGGATAAAGACAAACAGCCGATAACACATGAGCTTGAATATTTAGGCTCACAGATGAAGCAGTCAGTCATTCAAGAAATCAAACACAGCCTTAAAGGACTTGCCACGCTGAAAAAACATAATCATACTGTCGGAAGTTTGCGCTATAAATCTGATTATGTGTCAATCAATCTCCAGCAACACTATGTAACCTACAGGTTCTATGATATTAACCATATAGGGCTTCAAGGTTTTAAGGAACGCATACAGATAAAAGGAGCAAATCAATTCTGGAATATCCCTGATATAGAGTTTGCAAATGCGAAATTACTTAGTCAGCCAGATAGCTATTATCTTGCGATAACGACATACCAGAATAAAGGAGGTGAGACAAGAAAATATAAGCCGGAAATTGGGATAGATATGGGAATCAAGACCTCAATAACGACCTCTGAGGGTAAAAAATATAAAGTACTGATTGAAGAAAGTGAACGAATAAAGAAATGCCAGCGTTTAATAGCTCGGCGGAAGAAGGGTTCAAGCAATCGGTACAAAGCCCGAAAATTGTTACATAGAGCCTATCAAAGATTAACGAGTTGCAAAAAAGACATTGCAAATAAAATTGTGCATGAGCTATTAGAGCATGAAAGAGTGTATATGCAGGACGAAAATCTTTCCGGATGGCATAAAGGCTTGTTTGGCCGTACAGTGCAACACTCAGTATTAGGAATAGTAAAAGCGAAACTGATGAATAATGAGCGAGTAACAGTGCTGTCATCCAGAGAGCCAACCACGAAATATTGCCCAGTATGTGGGAAACTCAAGAAAGATATAACGTTAGCAGACAGGGTATATGAATGCACATGCGGATATAGAGAAGACAGAGACATTCACGCAGCTCGTAACATGATATTGCTGAGTAAGAAAAATACCTGTGGGACACAGGAAATTAACGCCTTTGGAGAGGACGTAAGACTTTGGCAGAACACCGCGAAGCAGCCTCGTTGAATTAGGAAGCCCTTATATCCGCAAGGGAGGGTAGTTCACTGTGAGTGTCTTGTCGATTTCGGGCAGTGTGAAATTCTCGAACTCTGAGACTCTCCCTATTCCGGCTGTGATTATGAGGGCGTTTATGCTGCTGTCTTCCGCTAATCCTGCTATGAAGTCCATATCAGGCCGCCGCATGTCAAATCGGGAATACTCGCATTCATTCTCAGAGATAATATTTCTGTCAGGCTCGGCAATGTCGAGTATATGAACCCCTGCGCCCCTGTCTGAAAGAGCGCGTGAAAGCGCGAGGCCGATACCATTGCTGCCGCCTATCACTACAGCTTTTGTTACGGGCATTGCGATATGTCATCCTTCCTGTGAAAATTTTTACTGGCTATGATATTAGGAACGGGAATAATCCGCAAGCCGTGAATTATTTTATGGCCCTGTAGTATTCCTCCGTCTGTATTGCCATATCGTCAACGGTCATAATATTTTCCGCGCTTAACGGACTGGCTTCACCCATCAAAATGAATCTCTCAATCGCTCCCCGCCATCTGTCCACATCACCCGCAGGCACTAATTCACCGTGAGAAAATTCCCGCAGTGCCTCCAAATCTGACGCTATCACAGGAAGCCCGACGCTTAACGCCTCAAGCACAACGAGTCCCATCCCTTCACTGTAGGACGGAAACAGCATACACGATGACTCGGCCATGAATCTTTCGACCTCGTTCCGCTCTTTGTCCCCGTGAAATTTCACACGCCCGGAGATTCCGAGAGTCCCCGCAAGCGATTCCAGACTCCCGCGTTCGTCCCCCTCGCCGAGAATGTCAAGCGTCCATGAATACCCCTTCAGCCCCGCAAGTGCCTTCAATGCCACGTCAAGCCCCTTCAGGTGAGTCAGCCGTCCCACAGCCAGGAATCTCACATCATCATGCGGAAAATCAGAATGCCTCAGCACAGGCGGTATTATTCCGTTCGGGATTATCACGTTATCGGGAGGGAGATAGCCTGAAAGATGATTCCTCACGGCGCGGGATATGCAGATTGCTCCGTCAGAATGCTTCAGGGGGATTATTCCCAGATTCAGCGAGTACAGAGCATGAGCCGTAACTATCCACTTCACGCCCGAAATTTTCGACATCACCCACGCAACCCACGCAGGCACACGGGAATGTACATGCACTATATCCCAGCGATATTTTGACTGAAGGACGGCGAGCCTTAACGCACAGTATATTATCGTGATTGGGTTCTTTCTGTCGGCAGGCATATGGAGAATTTTTGCTGACGGGGGCAATTCTGACTCAAGCCTTCCGCCGGAGGAAGCAAGCGTTATTTCATGGCCGCGCTTTGTCATTCCGCGAATCAGGTTCAGCACGTGTACTTCTGTCCCGCCCTCGTCAAATCCCGGCATTACGTACAATATTCTCATCGTTAGCTGTGAAGTATCCAGTCCGCGGCGCGCTTGGCCTCGTTGAAGTCAAGTCCGTGCTTCTGTTCGTCCGCCTCGAAAAATTTCGGGTAATAGAAATCCGGCCCGAAATCCTCAATTAATCCCCTCTGCGAAAACTCAGCGAACATATCATCAAACCTTCTCGCCCCGTAGCCTAACATGTGCTTGATTTTCCCGGTCGTTCTTGGGACTCGTATCAGCCCGACTTTGAATCCTGCTGTCGCCGCCTCTGATACCATCGACACGGAGTCCTCCGTAACAAGAACATGAGTCGCCGCGCCTAGTATCGCCGTGATTGTGTTCTGATTCGGTGTGCGCGAATAAATGAATAAGTGTTCAACATTGGGATTGCCGGAAAACATTTCTGCGATTGTATTCTCGACTCCCTCGCCTGTCCTGCGCGATGTCGTTATAAGAAATTTTGCGTCCCTGATATTCTTTAGCGGTGTAAGAGCCTCCCTTGCCCAGCGCGAACTTATGCGGTAATTTGCATCACTGCCCCCGATTAATATCGCGATGACTTTATGCCCCTCAAGATTTTTCCCGGCGAAATACCGCGAGGCTATCTCCTTCAGAGTCGGTATGTATATGTGATTCGGCGCGCCTAATGTCGTTATTACGTTTCCCTGCTTCATGTCGGGCTTGTCATGCTCCGGGACTATGGCATAGTTGAATGATTTTGTGCCTAATACTGAAGGTGTCATAAGGACGGCGCATTTGTTCTTTGTGGCTTTCGCTAGGGCGAGACAGAACGGAGCCGCTTTGCTTCCCGCCGATATGAAAAGCGTTGTGCCTTCCTCGTATTTTTTCCAGCGGACTCCAAGAGATTTCAGCCATTCCCGCGAATATGCACCCCCGTGAACTTCAAGCCCGTGCACAAAAAGTTTCAGCTCCATTACTCGCTCAAAGAGTGATAACTCAGGTATTGTTACTATTGCCGGGTCTAACATTGTCCCGGAGAGTCTCTCCATCCACTCGGCTACCCCTAACGACTGGTGATAATGTCCCTTTATGCCGTCGCTGATTATTACTGTCCGTCTGAATTTAGGCATTCAATTATTCCCCGCACTTTCTCTAAGTCTTCAGGCGTGTCTACTCCTATGATTTCATGTTTGCTTTCTGTAACCTTAATCCTAATCCTGTAGCCATGCTCCAATATCTTCAGTTGTTCGAGAGACTCGGCCATGCTCAAAGGCGTATCGCTGAGTCCGACATACTTCCGCAGAAAGTCCGCCGTGTAACCGTATATCCCGATATGCTGATACACTCCCACATTCGCGCCCGTCCTGTTATAGGGTATCAATGACCGCGAGAAATACAGCGCGTAACCGTCAAGAGTCATCACAGCTTTCACCGTGTTGGGATTGCTTACGTCATCATGAATTTCACGGCACAACGTAGCGCAGTAATCATCCTCAAGAAGCCCGGCTACCTCGTCAATCATAACAGGGTCAAGCAACGGCTCATCACCCTGAATATTTATCACCGAGTCAAAATCTCCGCCGTAAATCCTGAGTGCCTGCTCACATCTCGCTGTGCCGTTCGGGAGATTGGAGTCCGTCATTACAGCATGGCCGCCCGCGTTCCTCACACAGTCATAAATTCTAGTGTCATCAGTCGCAACAACAACGCCGCAAAGACTCCGGGACATTTTCGCCCGCTCATAGACACGGACAATCATGGGCTTTCCGCAGATGTCCGCGAGGGGCTTTCCGGGAAAACGTGTTGACGCATAACGCGCCGGAATTACGCCTAATATTTTCATGCTATGCCTGCTTTCAGTAGTTCGTGAATGTGTACTATTCCGACTGGCTTTCCGTTTTCGACTGCGATTAGTACGCTGATTTCTTCCCGCTCCATTATCCTCACAGCCTCAGCCGCAAGGGAGTCGGGGTTAATCGTCTTGGGATTATGAGTCATGGCCGACTCGATTCGTGTCGTGAAAGCGTCATTGCCGGACTTCTCCATGAGCCGCCGCAAATCTCCGTCAGTGAATATCCCCGTCAATTTCCCGTCAGCGTCAACAATACACGCCGCGCCGTAGCCCTTCCCCGTAATCACAAAAAGGGCATCCTTCACCGTAACGCCCTCCGTAACAACCGGAAGACTCTCGCCCCTGCCCATGACATCACGGACTCGCGTCAGCAATTTCCTTCCGAGACTCCCGCCCGGGTGGAACAATGCGAAATCCTCACGGCGTAACCCCCGCAGTATCGTTACCATTGCCGCAAGCGCGTCCCCTAATACAAGCTCAAGAGTCGTGCTGCTCATCGGGGCAAGCTGCAAGGGGTCTCCCTCGTCATTAACATGGGCATTAATCACGATGTCGGCATTTTCGGCCAATGGTGAGACAAGAGAGCCTGTTATAGCGATTAACCCCGCGCCCGTCCTCCTGAAGTGAGGCAATAACGCTACAATCTCGGAGGAAGCTCCGCTGTTGCTGACGAACAACCCGATGTCCTCACGGCGTACCATGCCTAAATCACCGTGCGAGGCTTCAGCGGCATGAAGGAAGAATGACGGAGTCCCAAGAGACGCGAGAGTCGCCGAAATTTTGCGCCCTACATGGCCGGATTTGCCCAGTCCCACAACGACAACGCGCCCGCGACATGAATATATTTCACGTGCCGCCCTCACCATTTCAACGCTGATATTCTCCGCCGAGTTCAGTATCTCGTGAGCCTCAGTCATCATTAACTTTTTCGCCGCGTTCAATAATTCATTGTCTGTTATTTCTGTTATCCCCTTTCTAGCTCAGTATCAATTCTGCGTAAAGAGCCTTCACAGCCGCGTCATAATCTCTGTCAGAGACTCCGACTATAATATTCTGCTGATCCGCTCCCTGCTCTATCATTTTTGCCTTCACTCCGCCTGCCGTGAGAGCCTCAAAAATTCTGCCGAATATCCCTTTCACCGTTCCCATTCCATCGCCAATTATCGCAATAAGTGAGAGTCCTTTTTCCACTGTTATTTCGTCCGGCTCTAACTCCTTCTGCAATTCTCCGAGAATCTGAGCGCGTCTTATGTCAAAAATCGGTGCTTTGATGATTACGGACATCTGATGTATCCCGGACAGGCTGTAGGGGCAGGATATGTGATGCCCGGCGAACACTCCGAACAGTTTCGCGTTGAAATCATAATCCTTGTTCATTCCGTATTTGCGTATATGGACGCTGGTAAAATTCTTCTGTCCTGATATGCAGGCTGTAATTTTGCGGGGGATATTCTCCGGGATTCTGGGAGCTATGAGCATTCCGCCGTCATTAGGATTGTGAGTGTCTGATATTCTCATCGGGATTCCGGCCTCGTTCAGCAAGAGTATAACGCCGTCTGTTGACAGATTCATTCCGATAAAATTCAGCTCTAGAGCCTCCGTGAAAGTTACCGCCCGTATCTTTTCGGGATTTGGCACGACGTAGGGATCTGCGCTAAAGATTTTTGCGGCACTGCTCCATTTCTCGAACACGTCAGCATGAACTGAACAGGCCATCAATGCCCCGGCGGAGTCACAGTCTCCCCGTACAAACGTTTTTATATTGCCGTTAGGAAGTGAGCCGTAGAAGCTCGGTATTATCGCGTTAGGGAGGGACAATAATTTTTCCCCGGCGTATTGGAACGTCTTTTCCCTGTCGGGCGTTCCGTCTTTATTGAAGTATACTATCTCCTGAGCGTCAACAAAATTCCAGCCGAGATATTCCGCGAAGATTTTTGCTATGATGTATTCTCCCCTGCTGGCCACAAAGTCAAGGCTCATACCCATATCTATGCTTTTGCGTATCATGTCAATTTCGGCGTTCACGTCAAAATTCAGGCCAAGCCCCGCGACAATCTCGGAATAACGCTCCGAAATTTTTGCGAGAATCTCATCATAATTTTCACGGGACATAAACCGCGAATGACAAAGATAAAGCATATCCGTAACGCCCACGCTGCCGGGAGCTGAACCGGGTGCTGAGACTACAGCATAGCGGCGTGAAGGGTCTGACGTGAGGATTTCGGCAGTTTTCATGACTTCGCGGGAGTTTGCTGCCTCGTCCCCTCCGAACCTTGAAACTATAAGGCTGCTCATATTTTCACCAGCTTTCTTTATACGACATACAGCAGGAGAGATTTCCCCGTCTGTGTGTTACTGCTCTAAACTTTTCTGCAAATTGTGTACTGCTGAAACTTCATCGAGGAATCGCGCCATCTGGTCAAGCGGAATCATGTTAGGGCCGTCGCTTAGTGCCTCTTTCGGGGACGGGTGAGTCTCCGCGAAAATGACATCAATCCCGACTCCCGCCGCCGCCCGCGCCAATGGGAACGCCAGACGGTAATCACCGCCGCTCGCGCCTCCGAGTCCGCCCGGACGCTGTACGCTGTGAGTCGCGTCAAATACAACGGGGTATCCGAACTCACGCATGACGACAAGCCCGGCCATGTCGACAACAAGACGGTGATAGCCCATTGTCGTCCCTCGTTCGCAAAGCATGATATTGTCATTCCCGGCCTCCCGGCATTTTGTCGCAGCGTAAATCATATCTTCAGGGGCGAGAAACTGAGCTTTCTTGATGTTGATGATACGTCCTGTTTTTGCGGCTGACACAAGTAAATCTGTCTGCCTGCACAAGAATGCGGGGATCTGAATGATGTCAACGACTTTCCCGGCGGGTTCTGCCTGATAGCTTTCGTGAATGTCAGTGAGGACGGGGACTCCGGCTTTGGCTTTGATTTCGGCTAATTGTTCGAGTCCTTTTTCGAGACCCGGCCCGCGCCAGGCGTGTACGGAAGTGCGGTTAGCTTTGTCGAATGACGCTTTGAAGATATACAGAAGCCCCCGCTCATCACAAAGGTGCTTCATGTATTTTGCGACTCTGAGTCCAAGCTCAGGGGATTCAAGGGAACAAGGCCCCGCGATAACAGCGAGGCTCCCGTCTCCGATGATTTTTCCGTTGATTTCGTAGTGTTTGACGCTCAATTTTACGCTTTCCCGTCTGAACCGAACAGCTTTATTTTCTCGCGGATTGTCTGCTTCATGGCCTCAACTCCGGGAGCTAACAGCTTGCGGGGGTCATAGCCTTTGCCCTCGTTGTCTTTCCCGGCCTCGATGTATTTCCTTGTGGCCGCCGCGAATGAGAGCTGGCACTCTGTGTTGACGTTGACCTTTGACACGCCCAATGTGATGGCTTTCCTGACCTGCTCATCGGGAATCCCTGAGCCGCCGTGAAGGACAAGGGGCATAATTCCGGTCTTCTCCTGAACCGCCGCGAGTGTCTCGAATGATAATCCCTTCCAGTTTGCCGGGTACTTTCCGTGAATGTTGCCGATTCCGGCCGCGAGCATGTCGACTCCGAGGTCTGCGATTCTCTTGCACTCGTTCGGGTCAGCGCATTCGCCCATGCCTACAACGCCGTCCTCTTCACCGCCGATTGCGCCGACTTCAGCCTCAATCGTGAGTCCGAGCATGTGCGCCGCGTGTGTAAGCTCGATAGTTTTGGCGACGTTCTCATCAATCGGGAAATGTGAGCCGTCGAACATGATTGACGTGAAGCCCGCCTTTATGCACTTGTACGCGCCCTCATACGTTCCGTGATCGAGATGTGTGCAAACGGGGACGGTTATGCCTAATTCTTTGTCCATAGCCTCAACCATCGCCTGCACTGTTCTGAATCCGCCCATGTATTTGCCTGCGCCTTCTGAGACTCCGAGAATTACGGGGGCTTTCATTTCCTGCGCGACCTGAAGGACTGCCTTTGTCCACTCAAGATTATTGATGTTGAACTGGCCGACAGCGTAATGACCGGCCTTTGCGGCTGTGAGCATTTCTTTTGCGTTTACTAACATGCTGAATTACCCCTCCATGAATAAATTTGTGGATGAAATAATTATATAGCATTTCACTAAATTAACGGGGATATTCTCTCTATGTAGCAGTCAAGAAATTCGTGCGTGACTCCGTGAAGATTTCTGTGTGTGCAGATGTAATACAGCTCTTCAACAGATGAACGCTCCTGCCTCTGACGCTCCCGGAAATGCTGAGATGATATTTTGAGATGAGAGTCCGGCGATAATTCCGGGATATTCGGCAAAAAAATTCCCCCGCCTTTTTTCAGGACAGGGGGCAAAATTTTTCCTGTTACTTACGCGATTACCATCAGGACATCGCCGGTGTTTACGGAGTCTCCGCTCTTCACTGGTATCTGTACTACCTTCCCTGACGCTGAAGCAAAAACTTCATTCTCCATCTTCATGGCCTCAAGCAGTAACACTAAATCCCCTTCATTTACTGAATCGCCTACGTTCACTTTCAAGCTGAGGATTTTTCCGGGCATGGGTGCTGTAACCTGCGATCCTTCTGCGGGTGCTGCCGGGGCGGGTGCGGGTGCCGGGGCTGCTGCTGGCGCGGGTGCTGCTGGTGCTGGTGCTGCGGGTGCTGCGACTGGCGCGGGCATTGCTGCTCCTGCTCCGAGGGGTTCTACTTCTACGGTGTACGCTGTTCCGTCAACTACTACTCTGTATTTGCTGCTCACGATTTTATTTCTCCTTCCGTTAATCTTAATGCCATTTGCGGCTGAGTCTGTTTGCGTTAAGCCCGATCATTCCGGCCGTCTTCCACCTTGCTGTCCAGTAGTCCATAGGGATCCCCGTAACCGCGTTCCCTTCCGCCTGAACCGACACAACGCGGAAATCACTGCTCCCGGTGAACTCCACAATCGCCGCCGTTATTGCCGCCACGATTTTTGCCTTGTCCGCTGACGGTGCCGGGGCTTTTGCGATTGATACGGGCGCGGGTTTTGCTGACGGTGCCGGGGAATGTGATACGGGCTTTGCTACATCATTTTTTTTTTCCGGCGAACCTGCAAACAGCCTCATCGCGAATATTACTCCCGTAAGCACAAGAAGCACCCCGAATACTATCGAGAATGCCACAACGCTCACGTTTACCGCTCCTGCGAGTCCTTCAAAATGCATAAAGTCTTCAGTCCTCCTTCTGTATATTCTAGTGAGGGATTACCCCGTGTTTCTTTGCGGGGCGTTCCTCGCGCTTGCTCTCCATCGCGTCAAGAGCCTGGCACACTGTCATGCGTGTCTCTTCCGGCATGATTACGCGGTCAACATATCCACGTTCCGCCGCTCTGTAGGGATTGGCGAAAGCCTCGCGGTACTCGTCAATCTTTTCGAGTCTTTTTGCTGACGGGTCATCTGCCGCTTCAATCTCTTTCTTGAACACAATGCTTGCGGCACCTTCCGCGCCCATTACGGCAATTTCCGCCTGCGGCCACGCGAACACCGCATCAGCTCCGAGAGATTTGCTCGACATAGCAAGATATGCCCCGCCGTAAGCCTTCCTCATTATGACGGTGATTAAAGGCACACTGGCTTCACTGTAAGCGTAAAGCAGTTTCGCGCCCTTGCGGATTATTCCGCCGTACTCCTGATCTTTTCCGGGCAAATATCCGGGTACGTCAACAAACGTAACAATAGGCAGGTTGAACGCGTCGCAGTGCCTCACGAATCTTGAAGCCTTGTCCGAGGCGTTAATGTCAAGACAGCCCGCTATAACATCGGCATTGTTGGCTACGATTCCTACAGGGCGGTTACCGATATGGGCATATCCCGTAACAATATTTTTCGCGAACCCTGCCTGAACTTCTACAAATTCGCCGTCATCAACAACGCGCTTGATTACCTCGTGAACGTCATATCCCTTGTTAGGGTTGACCGGGACAATTTCCCTAAGCTCAATATCAGCTCTCCGGGGGTCATCGTTCGTAGCTTTGAGGGGTGCCTCGTCAAGATTATTCAGCGGAAGATATGACAATACTTTGCGGATCTGTGAAAAGCATTCGGCCTCATCTTTGGCGCAGAAATGTGCGTTGCCTGTGATTGTGTTGTGGGTTACCGCTCCGCCAAGCTCCTCGCTTGTTACTGACTCGCCTGTTACAGCGCGGATTACCTCAGGGCCGGTGATGTGCATTACGCTTTCTTTGTCGACCATGAAAATATAGTCCGTCAATGCAGGACTGTAGACCGCTCCGCCCGCAGTCGGTCCCATAATCACCGAGAACTGCGGAATTACGCCGCTTGCGAGTGTGTTGCGCCGGAAAATTTTTCCGTAGCCGTTGAGAGCGTCTGTGCCTTCCTGTATTCTTGCGCCGCCGGAATCGTTGATGCCTATCACCGGGCAGCCGTTCTGCATGGCCATGTCGATAACCTTGCAGATTTTGTCCGCGTGTTTCTCGCCGAGTGAGCCGCCGAACACCGTAAAGTCCTGGCTGTAGATGAAAACTTTCCGGCCGTCAATCGTTCCCCAGCCTGTAACGACTCCATCGCCCAGCGGTTTGCGCTCATCGAGTCCGAATTTGTCGCACCTGTGAGTCACGAACTCGTCAAGCTCAACGAACGAACCCGGGTCAAGCAATGCGGCTATGCGTTCGCGGGCTGTTCCTTTGCCTTTGGACTTCTGCTTTGACACGGCTTCAGCTCCTCCGCCGGCAAGTGATGATTTGCGTTTGGCTTCGAGATCCGCGCAAAGCTCTTCGATAGTACGAAATCCCATAACCTGCTGAAATCCTCCTTTTTGTTATTGTGAATGTGAATGAAATGTAGAATATCATAGAAAGTATTTCATTGCAAAGATTGACGGCCATCGCAAAAATAAGCGTAATGAATTATACGGCTTGTGAAAATTCTGTTGTATAATTGCACAAAAATTACGAGAAATTACAAATCATAAAAACGTAGCTCCGTCAAGATAATTTATCTCAAGTACAAAAACTCAAAGGAGAATTTCACAGATGCTAACCAAGAAATTCACAGCGTCATTAATTCTGTTATTCGCAATGTGCCTGCCGTCATACTCAGCGGACAAAGAAGACCCAGTGCTCAAAGCATGGACTCATGAGACTCACGCTCAGAACAAAGAAGGCGACCAGGAAATTACAGTGAAGGCAACGTACTACTCGAATGAATATGTCAATGCCCTCGTAGCGTCAGAGGCAGAAAAAAATCTCTGGACGGCTGACGAAATGGAGAACTACAAATATACCCTCCTCAAGAATCTCAACTTGGGCGAGACGATTCCGTTCCGCATTGATATGTACGTGCGCGGAATGCCCATGTACGCCCAGCCGTTTGACAAGCACATAACATTGATGGTTGGCGGAAAGAAATATCCCCCTGTGGATTATGACAGGCGATTCAACTTCAAGATACTTGGCGGGCGTGATGGAATGGTATTTTTCCCGCGCTATGACGAGAAAACCGGCAAGGAAATTATCGCGGGCGCAAAAGATATAAGGCTCATATTCGACAGCTCAATAAGCCACGCTTTGTCGGGAAAAGGCGATGTAGTATGGATATGGGATCTCACGAAAGACCGCGGAAAAATCGCAGGAGGCCGGGCCGCTGACAGGTTAGAGGCTGACAGGCTCATAAAGCGTTCAGGAAAGATTGAGGCGGAAAGAGCCGAATTGCAGAGGAAACTTGACGAACTCAACAAAGAGTACAAAGAAGTAAACACGAGAATAGACGAATTGCAGTCAAATTAGCGTCAACACACAACACTCACGAAAGGAAGATTTCATCATGGTAAAAATGGATCGTATCGCAGTGCTGACCAGCGGAGGAGACTCTCCCGGCATGAATGCGGCAGTCCGGGCGGTCGCAAGAACATGCATGTTCAACGAGAAAGAATGCATCGGAGTCCGGCGCGGCTATGAGGGATTAATTGAGGGCGATTTCGTAACGCTTGATCATGCCGCCGTCGGGGGAATAATTCACTGCGGAGGCACAATCCTCAAGACAGCAAGGAGCGATCGGTTCAAGACTCCTGAAGGCCGCGAGGAAGCATTAGCGCAGATGAAGAAAGCCGGCATTGACGGACTCGTAGTAATCGGCGGGGATGGGTCATTTCACGGCGCGAAAGCTCTTCATGATATGGGCTTCCCTACGATAGGCATACCCGGAACAATCGACAATGACATTACCGGCACAGATGAGACAATCGGATTTGACACGGCGGTGAACACTGCGCTTGAGGCCATCATGAAACTCCGCGACACAGCCACGAGTCATGAGCGTCTCTTTGTCGTTGAAGTAATGGGACGCAACGCAGGATTTCTTGCGCTTGAGGTTGCTGTTGCTACTGGTGCTGAGTATGTCGTAGTGCCTGAGCTGCCTTTGAGCATAGGAGACCTCACAAAGAGGCTCAAAAGCTCCTACAGGGAAGGCAGGAGTCATACGCTGATAATTTTGGCTGAAGGAGTCATGACAGCCGCCGAAATGAAAGAACAGCTCGCCGACTCCGGCGGATATGACGCAAGAGTTACGGTCTTGGGCTACATTCAGCGCGGGGGGCATCCGACATCGTTTGACGTAGTATTAGCCACGAGAATGGGAGCGTTTGCCACCGAAAATTTGATGATAGGGAAATCCGGCATGATGGTAGGGAACATCAACCACAAGCTGACACTAAGCCCGCTTGAAAGAGCATGGAGCGAGCATAAATCATTAAGCCCGGAGATGTTGAGCCTAATCAACAAAATGAACTAGTTTCACCCGGGAGAGTCGTTAATGATTCCCCCGGCCTCATCACATCACAAAATCACACTAAGGAAAATTTCAATGCCGAGAAAAGCAAAATCACTTGAAACCGAATCACCCGAAGAAAAATCACAGGAAGTAACCGAGAAGAAAACTAAACGCGCATCAGCCGCAAAGAAAACTACAGTACGCAGAAAGAAGGATGACATGCCGTCAGAGCAGATACCAATCCCGGAAATATCATCAGAAGAATTAAGCGAGGAAGTACGCGCCATTCAGGAAGAAGCCAGCGGAAATGAGCCGGAAGAATTTATGCCCATGACAGACGACACGGACGACTCATTTTCTGACGAGGCCGACGAGACTGACGCGCCGGAAGAAAACGAATCCACAGAGCCGGGCGGATATACTCCCAGACGCATAAGGGGACGGGGGCGCGAAATGATTCAGCACCCGAAACCGAAATATACGTATGCTATGCTGTCGTCAAAGAACGCCGCGGACTTACGCAGGCTCGCCAAAGAACTCGACATAAACATACCCGCATCAATCCGCAAAGATGACCTAATCATAACGATACTCAAAGCGCAGGCCGAGAGCATGAATTACCGTTTCGGGGGCGGGACTCTTGAGATTCTCCCGGAGAATTTCGGCTTCCTCCGTCCCAAAGGAATGCTTCCGACTGACAGCGATGTGTATCTCTCATCGTCCCAGATTCGCAGGTTCGGACTCCGCAACGGCGATGTAATTTGGGGATTAATTCGGCCTCCCAGGGATCAGGAACACTACGAGGCGTTATTGAGAGTTGAGACGGTGAATTTTTCTGACCCGGAACACTCGCGAAGGCGGCCAATGTTCGCACAGCTTACGCCGATTTTCCCGGATCACAGACTCAGCCTAGAGTATGACCCGAAAGACCTCGCCACAAGGCTTGTTGACATGTTCGCGCCTATCGGACTCGGTCAGAGGGCTTTGCTTGTGTCGCCCCCGAAAGCCGGAAAAACTACCCTCCTAAAGCGAATCGCAAAGGCAATCACGGCAAATTCACCCGACATAATATTGATGGCGTTGCTGATTGACGAGAGGCCAGAAGAAGTTACCGACATTTCCCGCTCAATAGACGGAGAAGTGATAGCGTCAACGTTTGACCGTCCCGCCGATGAGCATATAAGGGTCGCGAATCTTGCGCTTGAGAAGGCAAAAAGACTCGTCGAGGCAAGAAGGGATGTTGTCATTCTGCTGGACTCTATCACGAGGCTTGCGAGAGCGTCAAACCTTACTGTGCCTCCTTCAGGGCGGACTCTTTCGGGCGGTCTTGACCCTTCCGGGCTGTATTTCCCAAAAAGATTTTTCGGGGCGGCGCGAAACTTTGAGGAAGGCGGGAGCTTAACGATAATCGGCACGGCTCTGACTGATACAGGCTCAAGAATGGATGATGTAATCTACGAGGAGTTCAAAGGCACCGGGAACATGGAGCTTCATTTGTCGCGGAAATTGTCGGAGCAGAGAATTTTTCCGGCGATAGACATCACAAAATCAGGGACTCGCCGCGAGGAGTTATTGATACCTGATGACGAACTCAAAAGGTTATGGATACTCCGAAAACGCATAGCGGGAGTCGATGAGGCCGGAGCATTGAATCTCATCATGGACAAATTACGGCAGACGGAGACAAACGCCGAATTTCTGAACTCGATAAAACTGGCGTAAAATAGTCCCGCAGAAAATTTCAGGAGGCGTAAATTTTGAACAGCGAAATATTATCCTCAGTATCAAAACTTGAAGGCTTGATGGTAAGCACACTTTCACGGCTTTGCAGCTTCCCGGCAATTTCCCCGCACAACGGCGGAAAAGGCGAGGACGCTAAAATTCTTGAGCTTGCCAAAATAATCGATGAGCTTAGACTCAAAGATATAACGCTCAGGGTTGAATATGTTGACGATGACAAAGCCCCATCCGGCAGGCGGCCTTCACTCTTCCTCGAATGCCCCGGCAAAAAGTCTCAAAGGCTGTGCATACTCTCACATATTGATGTCGTCCCTGAAGGTGATTTGTCCGCGTGGACTCTTGACCCCTTCAAGCCTGAAGTCAGGGGAACGAGATTATACGGGCGGGGCGTGAGCGACAACGGAATGTGCCTTGTGTCATCGCTTTTTGCGCTGAAGGCTCTTCAGGACGCGGGAATTACCCCGGAATACTCAATACTTCTTGCGTTTGTTGCTGACGAGGAAATGGGAAGCCATTACGGCCTCGAACAGCTCATAGAGCGCGACATTTTCCGGGCTGATGATTTAGTCCTAGTGCCTGACTCCGGGAATGACGCGGGCGACTTCATAGAGATCGCAGAAAAATCCGTACTCCGTCTGAAATTCACCGTAACAGGAAAGCAGGTACATGCCGCATATCCCAATCACGGAATAAACGCCTGCCGTGCCGCCAACATGCTCGCGCATGAAGTTGATGATGCACTTCACGCGAAATTCACGCAGGAAAATCCGCTGTATGATGTCCCGTTCTCCACGTTTGAGCCGACAAGGAGGGGTGCGAATGTCCCGGCGGTCAATATTGTTCCGGGCCGGGAAGTTTTCGAGTTCGACTGCCGAATACTGCCGGAAATCTCACTTGATGATGTTATCGCGGTCGTGAATGAAATTGTTGCTGACGTTGAGACCCGGACGGGGGCAAAAATCGCGCTTGCGATTGACAGATCAGACGCTGCCGAGCCTACGAGGGCTGAGTCTGAGATTTGCCGACTGCTGATGAAGAGCGTGAAAAATGTGCTGGGTATTGAGCCTTCAGCCGGGGGAATCGGCGGGGGGACTTTCGCGGTTTTCTTCAGGAAGAAAGGAATCCCGGCGGTTGTGTGGTCTCAGGAGTGCGACGGAGTAGCGCACCAGCCTGACGAGTATACAGAGATTGCCTACATTGTGAACAACGCAAAAGTTTTCGCGCTAATGATGGCGGGGGAGTGAAAATATATCCCCCGTCGGCAAAATTGGCGGGGGTTTCTGCTATGATTTCGAGGGTTGCTGAATCCATACTGCGGCGGCCTCGTTCAGCGGAAGTTTCACGGTCTCATGCGAAATAACGCAGGTGAAAATATCGCGGTCGTTGTCGGTTAATCTCACTTCCGCGCCAATCGCCAATCCCTTTTTCGCAAGCTCCTTCCTCAAAGGCTCGTCAGCAGTAATCCTCAGCACAGCCCCTTCCGCGCCTGGGTCGCATACTGTCAGCGGAACAGGCACAATCAGCACGGGCTTCTCAATCGCCAGGAATATTTCATCAACCCACGGCTGATGCTCCGCCCTTGCCTTTCGGAAATACTCAAGCAGCGCATACAGCCTTTCTTCTGTTACGGGGTCAATGTAGTGTTCCATTGAGCAGGCCATTTCGGACGAGTGATCGCGGTCAAGTCCGAGAAGCTCATGAAAGAACGCTCTGAAGCCCTCGTGCCTGTGGAAGACCGTCATTCCACGCCTGCGCCCCGCGTCTGTCAGGTGTAAATTGCCGTAGCGTTCATGCTTTACGAGTTCGAGATCTACGAGCTTCTGAACGGTTGCGGTTACGGTGCCTTTTGTGATTTTGAGACGGTCGGCGAGGTCTGTTACTGTGATTTTCCGGCCTGTGCTTTCGAGGAGAAACAGCTCCTCTAAATAGTCCTCGATTCTTGGAGACAGCATAGAGATTTCACCTCAAATTTTCGTGAATACTGACATTATACACGACTACAACGAGGCGTAATCCTCATGAATTGAGGCGGCCTGCTTTATGTTAAACTGCTTTCTGACATCTGCGGTTTCCCTGCTGAAGTAGGCTAAATGCTCCTCTATTGTCATGTCTTTAATCTCCTCCCCAAGCTGCCGGCGTATTGCGTCAACCTCAGCTTCAATCGGATCCATCGGGGCAAGGTCGTCCTCCTGCTACGTAAAAAGTGTAATTTTGTGCTGTGTACACTCTTTCGAGTTTTCCTCGTTCTTTCCGCATTTCTGCGACATTTCCTGCCCTCTTTCGCGTTGTTTCCTGCTACTAGAGTTTGTACGGCAGTCCAGAGGCTTTCACTTCCCCCCTAGCCGGAGGTAGCCACATTTCTGTGGATTTGGTAATGCCTGTCCAGCACCTGACATTGTTTAGTAGATTAACCCTCCTTTAGCTTGTTGTCAACCGTGCTTTTCAGGACAACTTCTTTTCACTGGTTTATACTATTTGGCTATCTAGCTATGCCTCCTTTGCTGTAAGAAACATTATCATTCCCCTGAAACCGTGCCGCTCGTTGATTAATGGTATAAGCACCTTATGAATTTTCCCGCAAGAAACACCGCCTCCCTTCACGGGATTTTATCACCCGCCTAATTTCCGTGCCTGCCCTTTAGCTTCAGTGCCTCCCCGAATGTCGCGGACTGGTCAATGTCATCAACTATCCGGCCATGCTCAAGAATAATTTTCCGCTGGGCTACATCTCCGACTTCAGGATCATGTGTAACAACGATAATCGTTACGCCCTCATCGTGAAGTCGCCTGAAGATGTCGACAACAATCCCCTCGTTTTCCTCGTCAAGATTTCCGGTCGGCTCATCCCCTAAAAGTATCTGCGGAGAATTTATCAGTGCGCGGGCAATGCAGACCCTTTGCTGTTCCCCGCCGGATAACTGCGCGGGAAGATGCCCGGCCCTGTCAGCGAGTCCGACTTTCGCAAGTGCCTCTAACGCTTCTTCCTCATCGGGCATACTGTGATAATATTGCGCTACCATGACATTCTCAACCGCTGTAAGGTAGCTTATCAGGTGAAACTGCTGAAATATCAGCCCGATTTTGTCGCGCCTGATTCGCGTTAGGTTCGCGGCATTCTCCCGGCTTATGTCCGTTCCGTCAAGTATCACGCTTCCTGCTGACGGTGTATCCATGCAGCCGATTATGTTAATCATTGTCGTTTTCCCTGACCCTGACGGACCCATGATAGAAAGCCAGTCGCCCGCATTCACGCTTAAATTTATGTCTGCGAGTGCCTTCAGGTTACCGTAAATTTTTGAGACGTTCTGAAGCTGTAATATTGTCTTAGGCATAATCATTCTCCTTTAAGGACTATTGCGGGGTGAATATCCATTACCCTGCGGACGGGAATTATTGACGCTGTTACTGTGACGATGATGAAAATTGCGATTGTCGCCGGGATTAAGACGGGCTGAAAGTTTATCCCCCGCCCGAAAACGTTAAGGCTTACACGCAGGGCAAACTCGAATCCCAAGAATACCCCTAACGCGCCCCCGATGAAGCCGAGCATTACACCTTCTCCGAGAAGCTCACCCATCACGAGTCTATTCTCTGCCCCTAACGCTTTTTTCAGCGCAATTTCTCTCCTGCGTTCCGCAATCATGGCCGTCATTGTCGTATACACAGAAATCATTGTTATGATGAGTACAACAACAGTAACAAGCAGAACGAGAGCCTGCAATTTTCCCAACACTATATCCTGCGACTGAGTGAGCCTCCTCACGGCGCGGGGCATTAATTCGGGGATTTCATTCTCAATTTTTGCTGACAGCGCAGAAAGTTCTTCAGCGTCCGCCACTATGCTGCACTCGATAACGTCAGCCCGGAATGTGTCGCCGATTAACTCATCAAGCATATCAATGTCAGCGAAAATGAATCCCTCTTCCGCTCCCCCTGTCGACACGATTCCCCTAACCGTAAAATTTCTGTGGAAGTTCTGACGCGCCGAGTCTCTCTTCTGATTCTCTTCCGCTGACAAGTCCTGCCGTGAAGCCTCTGCATGTTGACCGAATTTCACGCCCTGAACCATGAACGAGTCGCCGAGCTTGAGTCCGAGTGTCTGCGCTATTTCGCGGCCCGTCATGACCTGCGAGACATCCGCCGAATTTCCCCAGCTCCCCTCAACGTACCAGAACGGGCTGTTTCTCTCCGCCTCTGTCAGGTCAGTCCCGGCGATGATGTAAGGCTGTTCGTTGATTTTGACGGTCTGATAGCGGTACGGAGCCATTCCGACAATTTTCCCCTCGCCGATTAGCCCGCGTAACTTTCCGAGAGTCTCACGTGTGATTTTCGCCTCGCCTCGCGGTAACACAATCAGATTCGCGCCGTATGACCGAAATTCGCGCCCTAACTGTTCGGGAATGTCGTAATATATCGTAACAAGCCCCGAAAGAATCGTAGCTCCGATAGCAATTGCAAGCACCGCGATAATGAGACGTGATGCCCGGCGTATCAATGAGCCTGCTACCATTCGGATATACATTTTCCGGCGGCTTCCGTGTCTGTGCTTCTCTGTGTTATTTGCCATGTAGAACCTCCGTAGGCTTTAACGCCATCAAGTAACGTATTGCGGGAATGCTCCCGATTAACGTAACGAGGAACAAAATCACCGCGACAATAAGAATCACCATCCGCGCAATCTCGATGTATGACCCGAAAACCGTTTGCCCTATAATCTGTGCGAACCCGATTCCCATGAAGTAGCCGACAACACCGCCCGCAATCCCCGTAATCATTACTTCAGCGAGTACCAACAATACAATCTGCCAGTTATACGCGCCGAGTGCCTTTAAGAGTCCCAATTCCTGACTCCGTTCGATTACGCTTGCTGTGATGAGGTTCGATATTGCGAGCGCAGAGCCTATAGAGCTTAGAATCGTAATCAGCACCATCAAAAGAGTCGTCTTGTTCAGGATAGTGCCTTCTGATTCTGCAACTTGCCTCACGGGCTTTGCGACTCCGTCCTCTATTACCTCCTGAATCTGATGACATATCGCGCTCACGTAAGCGGTGCAGTACCATGTTTCATACTCTTCCGGGGACAAGCTACGGGGGTCTTGCGCGGCTTTGCGGGCTAAATCGTTATCGGGAGTCGTGAGGGCTGACACTTCTATGTCTGAGACTCTGCCGGGAAGGTCTAAAAGTTTTTGTGCTGACGGAAGAGTCATCAATATTTTTCCGTCATCATTCCCGCCGTCGTTGAAGATTCCTTTTACGGTAAATTCCTCTGTGTCAAGTGTTATCTCATCGCCTACATCAATATTTTTCTGAGACGCAAGCAAATGCCCAATCATCACGCCATCATCGTCGTCCTCTTCTAGCCATTCGCCGTTGACCGCCCACCAAGTACGCAATGACTTCAAGCCCGTGTGAAGTTCCTCGCCTGTCGGTAATGTCGCGTGTTTTTCCGGCCATGTGCCAATGATGGAGACTTCCGAGCCGTTGAGAGTCGCGCGTCCCTCAAGAATCGGCGCAAAGTCGAGAATGTTGAAGCCCCAGAATATAGACTTGAGCTTGAGAACGTCATCTTCACGGAGAAATTTATCGTTGACTCCCTGCCCTTCAAGCCCGTATAGATCGTTCATCAATGCCGCGTCCTTGTGCCTGACCGTGATATTAGCTCCGTAGACTTTAAGCTCCCTGTTCACTTTGTCGCCAACGCCTAACATCACATTCATCATGGCCGTAGACAGCGACACCCCTAACACAACGGTGAACGCGATCATTATCATCTTGCTTTTCTGCCGTATGAGGGTCTTTGTTATCATTCGCCAAAACATTATTTGAACCTCGTTTCATGCTTCACTAATTCTTGAGTGTCAATGAAAATTTTTCCCGCTCTCACTTCGTACTCAAAGGGGACGGGGTTGCAGCCTCCCTTGAAGCCGATTGTGTTCTTGTTCATGACGACATCACAGCGTTTGCAGACAACCTCATCACCGCGCTCATAGTACCCGGCAATCCCGCAGATGTCGCAGGCGTCGAGGCCGACTCCGTAAGCAGTTCCGGCGGGTTTCTTGACGATGAGGAAGCGAACATCATAGCCGTTAGGCGTAACGTACGAGAATTTATGCAGGTGTCCGTCTGAAACGTCCGCAAGATTCACGCTGATTATTCCGTCATTCAGCGCGTAGGGTTCGGGCTGTACTTCCTCCGGGGGCTTTGTGTCGTACCAGTGGAGAACGATTACGATAAACACGGCCATGATTCCCGAAACGCAGAGAGTCCATGACCATCTACGGCAGTCCCGGAGGCGTGCTTTCTCTTTGCGTAAAAGTGCCTTGTTCGGGAAAATTCTTGAGGGCTTGAGGTGCGTATAGATGACGAAAATTAACATGGCCAGCGCGAGTCCTAACTGTGCGAACAAAAACGCATTGGGATTAGCGTCCCTCCATATCATAACGTCAAACACCGAGACTCCCGCGAATGAGTCGGAAGTCCTGAGTATCTTTAACCGCTGAAGAGAGGCCGCCGCCGCCGTGAGATATTCGAGAGCGAAAATCACAGCCGATATTGCCGCGAAAAAATATCCCTGCCCCGCCGTGTTCAAAGACTGGTGAACCTCATACGCGCTCAAAGTCAGCAGGAGACATACGAATATTCCGAGCGTGAAGCCTAGGGCGCGGAGCATTGCGTTTGTGCTGATACCTGCCTCGCCGAAATACACAAATTCCCGCGTGAACTGCAAGACGGGCGGAACAAGATACGACATTGACACAGCAATTAACGCCGACAATCCGACAACGCCCGCAAGCCACGTGAATTTACCCCTGAATACTGCCGCAATCACAACGAGAATCACAGCCGCGACTCCGAGTCCCGAAATTGTTACGATGAGCCAGCGGTTAAACCATATCAGCGACAAATTCATTCCGCGGGGGTCATAGAGTCTCACGCCGAAAATCACACAGCCCGCAATAAATCCGAGAATTGACGCGATGACCGTAAATTTTCTGCGTGAAAAGCTCAATATTATTCCGAGAATTACTGCGAACGATGACAAGTGATATGTAACAGCTACGAGATACTTAAGAATTTTTCATCCCTCCCATAATTAAACGGAAGCCCCGAAAATTTCAGAGCCTCCGCAAAAATTTTCTGTGATATTTCCTGAGTGTGATTATTTCTGTAACTGTTCGGCTGTGTAGTCCCACTTAAATTCGACGGTGTGAGTCTTGAAGAACTCTTTTGCGCCTGTCTTGGCCGGGACTCCTGTCTCATCGTCAATGTGAAGCAAGTAATCCGTAGGCGGCTCAATGATGAAACGGAGAGTATATTTGCCGACTTTGAGACCCTTTGCGATGTTCGCGCCGTAGTGCGGGCCGTCGTCAGCGTTCATGGGCATGAATGAGCCTGACATTACGGGCTTCTTGCTCGACAGCGGGATAATCTCATACTTCACTGTGAGATACGCGGGCCAGATGTCCTCGCCGTTGCCGAATCCGTAGGCTACTGCTGCTTCCGGCTTGAGGTGAATATCTGCCTCAAGGTGCATGTCTGACTCCTCGCGTGAAAGTCCTTTGCCTGTCGGGTACATGTCAACGGCCTGAAAGTATACCGCCGCAACGTTATACGGGCCGACCTGAGTCTCACCGATGGGAATCTCCTCGAACCCTGCCTCACCGGGCTTCATTGAGACGGGAGCCGCCACAGGAGCCGGAGCCGCAAACGCCGTGCCAGCAAGCGCAAGTACCAATACCGCAAGAATGATTTTCTTCATGAATATTTGACCTCCTGAATGAATTTCTGTATAAACTCCCTGCAATTATTTCGCCGGGGATTTATCCTTTTTCCTGAAAATGTGCGGTAACATAATCCACACCGCCGCGATTACGAGCATTATTTGAGGGATTAGAGTCTCCGCCCTGTCGTATATGCTCAATATCTCAATGCTAAATCCCTTCATGGCCGGAATGACCGTGCGCCCCGTGATAACGTCCGCTTCTGTCAGCTCAACAACGCCCTTTCCCATGAACGATATGCACATCAGGAAAAGCAGCACGCTCGTGAACATGAAGAACGCCCGTAAAGGAAGCCTCACGCTGAAATATCTGAAGCACACCCACACAATCACGAGAACGACAACGCCCGCCGCGATCCCGTAAGCGATATATGCCGGATTGCTCATTCCTCCCGTGAAGGCCGCAGAGTAAAAGAGGATTAATTCTGCGCCCTCCCTCATCACTGCTATGAACGCCGCAAAAATTAACGTCCACTGCGATTTACTGTCTATTGACTGCTGAACCTTCCCGCTTATGTAGTTTTCCCACGCGATATTGTCAGCCTTTGACAGCATCCAGTTGCTGACGTAGAACAGTACCGCCACCGCAAGAAACATCGTCCATCCCTCTAACAGCTCACGGGCGACTCCGCTCTGCTCTCCCATGAGAGTCTCTAACGCCCACGCAAGAATCACGCTCGCAATTACCGCCGCGAATGAGCCGAGATAAACGCCCTTCAGCATGTTCTTGTTGCCCGTCTTGATGAGATATGCCACGATTGCAGCGATAACTAGTATCGCTTCAAGACCTTCACGCACGAGAAGCCCGAACGCCGTCAAGAATGTTAGCCAGTCGCGGTTGACTGGTGATTTTGCTGTGGCTGATTTTTCGGCTGACGGGGGAATTTCTGCGAGTGATGATTCTTTTGCTGACGGTGAAATTTCCGGCTGTGAGTCTGTTTTTGCTGACGTGAGAATTTCCGGGCGCGTAACTTTCGTGTCTGCGTAAATCGCCTCGCCTACGCTGTCAGGGTCTTCAACTGTCGCATAGCCGTCAAGAACCATTGAGTCCTTGTAGACTTTTATCTTCAGTGCCTCAATCTGTCTCAGCAATTCTCCTTTGTCTTTCTGCTGATTGCCTAACAGAACGTGCTTAATGTCCCGGAATTGTGCCTCAATGTGATTGACCCTCGCCGCCGAAATCGCGTACATCACTGTGCGTTCGACTCCCTGAACTTCATAGTACTTGAAGTAAGCGTCATTCACATGTTTGTATGCGTCCTGATATTTGTCGGCTATAACGTCATCAATTGCCGCGTTAAATTCGAGTGCCATATCAGCCGCGACTCCCCGCCAGTCGTCATAGTGCTTCTTTTTCTTGGCGGCCTCTGAAATATTCGCGGTTAAAATTATTACAGTCAGCAGAAACATTAGCCCTGCAAAATATGCAAAGCCCTTCTTACACTTCAGCAAGGGATTCATTCTCCTTTGTCAGATGGAAATTATATCGGTCAAACTTTTTTTGCTGACTTGCATTTTACCAGCGGTTATTTTGGCGGTCAAGTTTTTGTTACAGGCGGCAAACATTCTACAGCATTACGGGGTCAGGGAGTCCCGGCCTGCCTTCTAGGGGAATAGCCGCTGATGTCCTAAGCTCAAGCATATTTTCCTCAAGCCTGAATGACGGCATATAGCCCCGTATAATGTCGAGGCCGTGAAGATTATTGCCCTGCGTTATTCCTGAGAGGGCAAACATTTTCCTGATACGGTGATTTCTGACTGTCCCGCGAATCGTTCCTGGGTTGTCGGCTGAAACTCTCGGAGGGTTTGACGTGATTAATATATTTATGTCGTCTCCGGCGTTGTAGTCAGCATGAAGGAGCGAATTTACGAACATTTCCCGGAATGCCCCGGCGCATTTTGACGACAGCGGAGCGAGGAGTCTCGGCAGAATTTCGGCGAGTGAGTCCCAGATGTTGACGGCTGAAATCTCCGCATGTCCCCCGGAATAGTCGAGCACAGCGCGAACCCTCACTATATCCCCGAACATTAACGCCCCCGCGAATGTCATATACTCACCCGAATACGCGCCAATCCTCCGCAGAAACTCATCACGCGAAAATCTCATCATCTCACTGTGAAGACTCGTAACCCTCATGTGAAAATTGCTGACGGATTCTTCACGGAGCGCGATATTTCTGACGGGGTAATCATCTCTTGACGGCTCGCGGGAATCTCCGGCCATGATGACCCGCGCCCTGAGTCCTGAGATTACGTTCTGCCCCTCAATTCGGCGGTACACACGGCCATGATACACAGCGGGCTTTTTGTGCCACACAAGCGGAGGAACATACACGCCGGCCTCAATGACGGAATACGCAATCCCGGACGGAATCAGCCTCACAGGGTCAAAGCCGTCAGCAACAATCACCCCGCCGGAAGAGTTCGCGAAAGCGCAGGCGGTCTCAGGGACTTTATACGCCTCATCCCTGCTGAAAGTCTGTGTGTCAATTCCTCCGTTCAGCGTCATAAATTCAATGCTCCGTCCTCAAAATTTGCGACATATTATAATTCTCTCATCACGATATATATTGAGGTGATTCAGATTAAGACGTTTCTTGTTGTTGACGGACACAGCCTCGCACACAGGGGATACAGCGCGCTTTCTGCAAGGCTCACCGCCCCTGACGGCACACCAACCGCAATGATTGTAGGCTTCATGAATATGCTTTACCGCGTTCAGGATGACCTTATGCCTGACTGCACAATAGCAATTTTTGACGCTAGGGGAAAAACTTTCAGGCACGAAATTTACGCCGGGTACAAAGCCGGAAGGAAACCCATTGATGACGATTTACGAGTCCAGCTCCCTATATTGCAGGAATTGTTGAGCCTCTGCGGAATCAGGGTAATAATACGCGAAGGAGTCGAGGCGGACGACTCTGTAGCCTCAGCCGTGAAACTCATTCGGCGCGAGGGCAATGAGGCCGTAATTCTCACATCGGATAAAGACATGTTCCAGCTTCTTGGCGGCGGCGTGAAGATCATCCGCACGACAAAATTCGGCGTTACGGGCGCGAAAATCTACGATGAGGCCGCATTCGTGAAGGAGTACGGATTTCATCCCGCGTCATTCCCGGATTATCTTGCCATGCTCGGCGACAGTATCGACAACATTAAAGGCGTTCACGGAGTCGGCGACATTACAGCCAAAAAGATTCTGGCGAAATTCCCGACGCTTGAAGCCGTATATGCCTCACTTGACACGCTCCCAAAATCAGCGCGGGCAAAATTTGAGGCAGCCGGGCGCGACTCGGTGATATGGACTCGCGACAACCTGATTATTCTGCGGGATAATATTTTTGATGATGACCCCGATTTTCTCAATGACTGCATGAATTACGGGGAAAATTTTGAGGCCGCTGAAAGTTTAGCGTTAAGGCTGGGACTGACTCGCGTTCTCGAAAGAATCGGCAGCAAAAAGAAGCCTCTTCCCCGCGAATTTTACCGCAAGGGAGATTTTACCCCTCCCGAATCTGACATCATTACATGCGACTACAAGAATGAATTACGCGCCTCACCCGCAAAATTTCAGGACGCTCCAAGAGTCTGGGACTTAAAGACAGCGTATTACCTCCTTCACCCTGACTCGGCCTCGTGGAATTTCCCGGACATAGCCCAGTCCGTGAACGCCAGCACGAACCCCGCCGGGACTCTCTCAGAATTGGCCGGAAGCATTGACGCTGAAATCTCGAAATATGACGGACTTCACGATGTCATGACAGAGTTAGACCTGCCGTTAATCCCCGTGCTGAATCGTATGGAGGATCACGGAATCAGAATCGCCCCGGAGAAATTCGAGTCGCTGTACGAGGATTTGTCAGCAAGAGTCGCAGAGATTGAGTCGGAGGTTATACGGTCAACAGGATTCAGGATTAACCTAAATTCACCCGCCCAAATATCATGGCTCCTTTTCGAGCAGCTCAAATTCCCCCCGTCAAAGAAGAACAAAAGCAAGTCAGCCTACACGACAGACGCAGGAGTCCTCGAAAAACTTGCGTCAGAGCCGGGCGGAGAAATTCCCGCGCTAATCCTCGAACACCGCGAAATAAACAAAATGCTCACGGGATTCGTTATACCCCTTCAGAAAGCGGCCGACAAAGACGGAATAATTCACACAACTTTCGAGCCTGCCATGACGGGAACAGGGCGGTTAAGCTCAAGAGATCCCAACTTGCAGAACATACCGACATTCGGGAAATGGGCGGACAAAATAAAGGCCGGATTAATCCCCGTGAACCCGGAGAATGTTTTTGTCTCGGCTGATTATTCACAGCTTGAGCTTAGAGTCCTCGCTCACATGTCAGGGGAAGAGAGACTCATTACTGCATTTGCTGAAGGAAGAGACATTCACACGGAGACGGCCTCATGGGTATTTGACACTGCGCCGGATTTTGTTACGCCTGAGATGAGACGCGCCGCAAAGATGATAAATTTCGGGCTGATTTACGGCATGAGTTCCTTCGGGCTGTCTGAGCGTCTCGGAGTGAAACGCGCTGAGGCTGACGGAATAATGTCCCGGTATTTTGACGCGATTCCGGGGATTGCTGACTTCCTGATTAACCTTGTGATTGACGCAAGGGAACGGGGATATTCGCGGACACTCGCCGGGAGGATTCGCCCTGTCGCTGAGATCCCCGCAAAGGCTCAGGCACTTGACCGGGCATTAGTCAACTCACCCATTCAGGGAACGGCGGCGGACACTGCGAGGCGGGCGATGATTCGTTTCGCTGAGTCCGGGACTGCTGAAATGTTGCTGCAGGTACATGACTCTATTGTCTGCGAATGCTCTCCCGACATGGCCGGGGAAGTCGCGCAAAGCCTCCGGGAAATCATGATTGAGTCGGGCGGGGAAATTTCTCACCTCGAAGCCGAAACAAAACAGGGTGCAACACTTGCTGATGTGTGAAAATGCATAGTGTGTGCTAAAATCTGTGAATCGCGTAAATTACTTACCGCAAAATTATAGAAAGAGGGTAATTATCCCATCATGATGAAATTCCTGCGTACACAAATGAAATGGATAATGGCTGTAATTGTTATTGCGTTCCTTCTGTCTACGTTCCTGATGTATGAAGGCAGGGGAACAAGGCGCACACCTTCCCGAAACCCGGACGGCTCAATGTCGGATTACGAGGTCGCACAGATAAACGGACGCTCCCTAATGCGCTCGGAGCTTGAGCAGAGACTCCGCAATTACCTCAGCCAGTACAGCACAAGAAGTGTAATCTCCATAGACATGCCCGCGATTTACAGGTCAGTTCTTGACGAGGCAATATTAGAGTCCCAGCTCGCAAAGGAAGTACAAGACAGGGGGATAACAGTCTCAGACGCTGAAGCGGATATGGCCATGAAGAGCTACGCGGATACATATTTCCCTACCCGTGAGGCATTCTACCAGGCACTTGCGTATCAGGGAATGAAGCCGGAAGACTACAAGAAGAGTCTTGCGCGTCAGATGGCATCGCAGAGGCTAATAGCTGAGGCAGTCGGAGAAATCACGGTGAGCGATGATAAAGTTTCAGAGTTTTACGACACAATGAAGTCGATACTTTACGCACAGCCGGAAGGATTCCTTGTTCACATGGCCGATTTTGGGACAAGCACAGACGCAGAATATTTCCGCGCAGAGATTGCCGGGGGCGCAAGCTGGGACGTATTAGCGTCCGGGGATTCTCTTGCCTCAAAGGACGTTCACAACATAACCCGCTCGCCCGTGAGACTTCCCGCAAGCACATTCAGGGCGGGGATACTGAGCGTTCTTGCCTCTGTTGACGTTGGGCAGGTCAGCCCGGTGTTTGTTGTTACGAGCGATGATTACGGCGTGGCTATGAAGGTCGCGCATGTTGACGCGGGGAATACTCCCTTTGCTGAAGTCAGCGGTGATATTCGGTCAATGCTAATGCAGCAGGAACAGCGCAACAGGCTCGCGGCATACGAGCAGGCATTGAGGTCAAAAGCAAATGTAGTGATTAATGACGAGGAATTATTCAGAAGCCCGGCCATCTCTCAGGACAAAGAGCCGTCAGCAGACATCCTCCCGATTATCACGCCTGAAGAACCCGCAAAATCTGAGGACACTCCCGCGCCTGTTGTAACTGAGTCAGCAGACGTAGCCGAGACTCCCGCACCTGTCGTGAATGAGTCAGCAGACGATAAAGCCGAGACTCCCGCGCCTGCCGTGAATGAGTCAGCAGACGTAGCCGAGACTCCCGCGCCTGCCGTAACTGAGTCAGCAGACGATACAGCCGAGACTCCTGCCCCTGCCGTGAATGAGTCAGCAGACGAACACACCGAGACTCCCGCGCCTGCCGTAACTGAGTCAGCAGACGTAGCCGAGACTCCCGCGCCTGCCGTGAATGAGTCAGCGGACGTAGC